>NZ_JBSGVW010000026.1:38315-142569 GCF_053608645.1 Streptomyces sp. NPDC055013 | reverse complement strand
GGCCCGCTCCACGTCCGGAGCGGGCCCTTCGGCGTGCGGTCACACCGTGCCGGCGTCCGGGCCGATGACCACGCAGGACGCCGCGGGCACCTCGATCGAGCCCTCGTAGCGCGGGAGCCCGCTGTCGGGGTCCAGGGCGAACCAGGTGACGTCTCCGGAGCGCTCGTTCGCGACGTACAGGAACCCGTCCGCCTCGGTGAGCGCGCGCGGCCAGTGGCCGGCGCAGATCACCGTTCCGACGAGCCGAAGTTCCTCGCCCTCGACGGCGAACGTCGACAGCACGTCCTCGCCTCGGGTCGCGGTCCATACGAAGCGGCCGTCGGGCGAGGCGACGATGCCGGACGGATAGGCGTCACCGGCCGGGCCGCCCGGCAGTACCGGTGTCTCCGTCAGCGGCTTGAGCGTGCCGTCGTCGGCGTCCCAGTGGCAGACGGTGACGGTGGGGGTGAGTTCGTTGACGACGTACGCGTACGGGCCGTGCGGGTGGAACGCCAGGTGGCGAGGGCCCGAGCCCGGCCGCAGGGCGATCTCCCGGTGCACGTCGAGTGTGCCGCCGGCCAGCGTGCACACCCGCACCGAGTCGGTGCCGAGGTCCACACTGACGGCCCAGCGGCCACTCGGGTCGGGCTGCACATGATGGGCGTGCGGGCCCTGCTGGCGTGGCGTCTGCGGGCCCGATCCGGTGTGCTGGAGGACGGCGGACGGGGCGCCCGCGAGGCTGCCGTCGGCGCGCACGGGCACGGCGGTGACGCTGCCGGAGCCGTAGTTGGCGGTCAGCACGTGGTCGGCGAAGAGGCTGAGGTGGGTGGGCCCGCCGGCGCCGACCGGGACCGGCGATCCGATGAGCTCCGGCTTGTCCCCGGTCACGCGGTACGCGGCCACCGCGCCCTCGGCCGTCTCGCTGACCGCGTAGAGCGTGTCGCCGCCCGGCGACAGGGCCAGGTACGCGGGGTCGGGCACGTCGTCCGCGCCTCCCAGGACGGTCAGTGCGCCGCTGCCCGCGGCCACGGACGCCGTCACGATCCCGGGGCCGCCTGCCGCCGTGAACGACCCGATGTAGGCCCGCCGTGCCCGCCTGCCACCATCTGCCACCGAAGTCCCCTTCCGGTCGGGTGCCGTCCGGGCTGACGGTAGCAGCGGATCATCATCGGTCTAGACCAAGAGCCGTTCAAAACGTCGGCGCGTACGGTCCTCACTCGCCCCCGGCCCGGGCCCTGGCCTCGGGGTGATGCGGACGGGCGGGCTGCCGCTGCACCGACTCCTGGCTCCGGTGGCGGACGGGCGTGGCGCTGCCCCGACGGCAACCCCGTGGGCACACCCCGGAGACTCACCCGCGGGCCGCTCCCGCACGGCTCGCGGGCTCCTTGCGCCCGATGGCGCGGGGGTACCCGGAGGATCGCGTGATCCACCCTCCGGATGGCCGATAAAGCGACTTGGCGGTTCGGGCGGACCGGGAGCGGCCCGGGTGGCCGGCGTGCGGATCGCGGAGGGTATCCCGCGCGCCCCTCGTTCTCACGCTCCGACGAGTCGGGACCCGGACGGGGTGCGCAGGGGCTGGGACAGTTCGGACAGGGCGCGTTCCAGGCCGTGCAGATGGGTCAGTGCGGCATCCGACTCCGTCGGGCGCTTCTGGGGGGCGTCGACATCGGCACCGCCGGTCAGCGCCTCGACCGCGGCCTCGACGCGCCAGCACGCCGCGGCCAGGCGGGCGTCGTGCGAGGCCTCGGGGTCGGCGGCGACGGCGGCCAGGCCGCGGATCTCCCGGGCGCAGTCGTCGAGCAGGGCCAGGACGTGGCGCGCGCGCCGCTTGCGGGCCGTCATCGGGTTCAGCGGATGCACCAGCGGGGCGAGTGCCAGACGCACCCGGCCGAGCAGCTGCTCCAGCTCGGCGAGCCGCGAGGCCGGGTCGGCGGTCTCGTCCCCGCCCAGGCGTGCGGCGGCCGCGGCGGTGGCGGCGTGGACGCAGCGCAGGGCGCGCTGGATCCAGGCGTCGTTGACGGCATGCGTGGTCACGGGCAGGACGAACAGCACGGCCAGCGCGGCGCCGAGCGCCCCGACGCCGGTCTCGGCGACCCGCAGCGCCAGCAGGGCGGGATCAAGGACGCCCAGCACGCCGTAGAGGAGCTCGGCGAGCACCGTGACGCAGAGCATCATCCAGGTGTAGGAGACGGCGGCCGTGTAGAAGATGCCGAAGACGCAGACGGCGAGGAGCGCGGCCGTCGGGATCGTCTCGCCGGCCACCGGGACGGCGACGAGCAGGCCGAGGCCGATGCCGATCACCGTGCCCAGGACCCGGCGGAAGCCGCGGACCAGGGTCTCGCCGCGCGAGGTGGTGTTGACGAAGATCCACCAGGTGGCGCCGACGGCCCAGTACCAGCGGTGCCCGGACACCAGCTGGCCCACGACGAGCGCGAAGCCCGCACCTGCCGTGGCCTGGATCGCCTGCCGTGTGGTCACGCGGGCCAGTCCGGTGCCGCCCGGCGGTGCCGGTACCGACGCCGGGGGCAGACGGCGTTCGTAGCACCACAGCCCGAAGCGCACCGCTGACGCGGTGAGCAGGGACAGCAGTACGGCGGCGTAGAGCTCGGGCAGCCGGTCCGGGGTGGCCTGCAGGAACTGCGCCACGAAGAAGGTCATGAACGCGAACACACCGAGGCTGTGCCCCCGCGGCCCCCAGCGGCGCGCGTACACGCCCGCGCCGACGATGGCGAGGAAGGTGAGATCGCGGGCGACCGGCTGGTCGTGCAGTTCGGCCGCCGCCGCGAGGACGGGCAGGCCGACGATCGGCAGCAGAGCGGTGGTGACCGCCTGTCCCCGGACCGTGGCGTCGGTGACGGTGAACAGCGCGAGCAGCGCGGCGAGCCCACCGGTGACGGCACCGACGAGGGAGTGTCCGGCCAGTCCGCAGACGCCGACCGCGAGCCCGATGCCGAGCACGGCCCGCACGGCGAAGCGCAGCCGCGCCCGCCCCGGGTCCGGGGCCACGAACACCCTCTTCAGCACTACGTCCCGCCCCTTTGCTCCGGCATGAAAAAGGCGCCGCGGGATCCGCAGCGCCATCGACGGGCTCATTGCAGCATCAAGGAGCACCCTGGCTCAAGCGGCGCCTAGAATGCTGAGCCATTGGCACAGGTACAACGGTCCCCGTACGTCCACCGGCGAGCCAACGGACCATGACGGCCCAGGACGGCCCACGGCGGTCCATGGCGGACGCTGATGCGGACACGGGGCGAAGGAGGCCGGACGGCATGGCCGTGGACGAGCTCGACACCCGCATCCTGCGGCTGCTGCTGGAGCAGCCCCGCACCAGCGTGCGCGAGTACGCCCGCATCCTCGGCGTCGCGCGGGGCACGCTGCAGGCACGCCTCGACCGGCTGGAGCGGGACGGCGTGATCACCGGCACGGGGCCGGCCCTCTCGGCCGCCGCGCTCGGGCATCCGGTGCTGGCGTTCGTGCACATCGAGGTCACCCAGGGCCACCTGGACGACGTGGGCGACGAGCTCGCCGCCGTGCCGGAGATCGTCGAGGCGTTCTCGATCACGGGTGGGGGCGATCTCCTGACCCGGGTGGTGGCCCGCGACAACGCCCACCTGGAGGACGTGATCCAGAAGCTGATCAGCCTGCCCGGTGTGGTCCGCACCCGCAGCGAGGTGGCCCTGCGCGAGCGTGTCCCGCATCGGTTGCTGCCCCTGGTGGAGTCGATCGGGCGGGCGGCGGCCCGCAAATGACCTTTGACATCCTGGGGCCATGAGCGGTCTCGGCAGCACTTCGGTCATCTTCGATCTCGACGGAACACTCGTGGACAGCGAGCCCAACTATTACGAGGCGGGGCGCCAAGTCCTCGCCGAGCACGGCGTTCCCGACTTCACATGGTCGGATCACGAGCGGTACGTCGGCATCAGCACGCTGGAGACGGTCACGCTCTGGAAGCGGGAGTACGGCCTTCGGGCGTCCGTGGACGAACTGCTCGCCGCCAAGAACCGCCGCTACCTGGAGCTCGCCCGCGCCTCCACGCGCGCCTACTCCGAGATGCGCAAGTTCGTGGAGCTCCTGGCCACCGAGGGCGTCCGGCTGGCCGTCGCCTCGGGCTCGTCCCTGACCGCCATCGAGGCGATCCTGTCCGGCACGGGCCTGGACGCCCACCTGCACACCGTCGTCTCCGCCGACGAGGTCGAGCACGGCAAGCCCGCCCCCGACGTCTTCCTCGAAGCGGCCCGCCGGCTCGGCGCCGCACCGGCCGACTGCGTGGTCGTCGAGGACGCGGCCCCGGGCGCCGCCGCCGCACACGCGGCCGGCATGCGCTGCATCGCGGTCCCGTACGTGGCCGGCCAGGCGGACGCCCCGGAGTTCGCGGCGGCAGGTCTGCTGCTGCGGGGCGGACAGGAGGAGTTCACGGCGCGTACGGCGTACGACTGGCTGCGCCGGACGAGGTAGGGCCCGGCCGGTCGACGAGCCGAACGGCCGGAACTGCGACCGGAATTAAAACACTCCGGACCCGTTGACCCTCGCCCGCCTCCTACCTATCGTCTGGTCGATCATTCGTACGCCGTTCGCAATACCGAACATCAACACGCGTCGTCGCCACCCCTCGTGGAGGAGCACACATGGCCCCGCCCCTCTCCAGACGATCCCTTCTCCAGGCCGCCGCCCTCGCCGCGGCGGTTCCCGCGATCAGTCACTCGGCAACCGGCCGGGCCTCGGCCGCCACGGCCGCCGTTCAGGAGGCGCAGTCAGTGGCCGTCACACCTGCCACCTGGACCGTCCAGCCCTTCGCCCTCGACGACGTGGCCCTCGGGCACGGACTCTTCGCCGACAAGCGGCAGTTGATGCTGGACCACGCGCGCGGCTACGACGTGAACCGGCTGCTGCAGGTCTTCCGTGCCAACGCCGGACTCTCCACCGGCGGCGCGGTGGCGCCCGGGGGCTGGGAGGGGCTCGACGGCGAGGCGAACGGCAATCTGCGCGGGCACTACACCGGGCACTTCCTGACCATGCTGTCGCAGGCCTATGCCGGCACCGGCGAGCAGGTGTTCGTCGAGAAGATCCGCACCATGGTCGGGGCGCTGACCGACGTGCGCGCGGCACTGCGCAAGGACCCGGCGGTGCTGAGCGTGAGCGGGAGGTTCGGCACGGCCGCCGAGCACGTCCGCGGCTCCTACCAGTACGTCGATCTGCCCGCCGCCGTCCTCGGGGGTGCCTCCGCGATCACCCTGTCGGCCTGGGTGAAGCCCACCCACGACGCAAACTGGACGCGGGTCTTCGACTTCGGGAACGACAACACCCGTTACCTGTATCTGGCCGCCCGCAACGCCGCCGGTGTGCCGCGGTTCGCCATCACGACCAACGGGCCGGGCGGCGAACAGGGCATCGACGGCACCGCCGCGCTGCCCCTCAACCAGTGGAGCCACCTCGCGGTCACGATCGCGGGCGGCACCGGGACGCTGCACGTCAACGGCACCGCCGTGGCCAGCAACTCGGCGATGTCCCTCACCCCGGCCGCCCTTGGCTCCCTCACCAACAACTGGCTCGGCCGCTCCAACTTCGCCACCGACCCGGTCTTCGCGGGTGCCTACGACGAGTTCAACGTCTGGTCGCGCGCCCTCACCGCGGCGGAGATCACGCAGTTGCAGAGCAGCCGGGCCGCCGACGCCACCGCCGGACGCGGCAACCTGGCGTCCTACTCCTTCGACGAGACCTCCGGCGGGACTTTCGCCGATGCCTCCGGTCGCGGCCTCACCGCCACCCTGCGCCGCACCTGGGGCGGGCCCAGCCACCCCGGGTTCCTGGCGGCGTACCCGGAGACGCAGTTCATCGACCTGGAGTCGAGGACCAGCAGCGACTACACCAAGGTGTGGGCGCCGTACTACACCGCGCACAAGATCCTCAGGGGTGTGCTGGACGCCTACCTCACCACGGACGACGCCCGGGCCCTCGATCTCGCGTCCGGCATGTGCGACTGGATGTACTCCCGGCTGTCCGAGCTGCCCGAGGCCACCCTGCAGCGTATGTGGGGGCTGTTCTCCAGCGGCGAGTTCGGCGGCATCGTGGAAGCGATCTGCGACCTGCACGCCATCACCGGCAAGGCCGAACACCTCGCGCTGGCCCAGTTGTTCGACCTCGACCGACTCATCGACAACTCCGCCGCGAACACCGACATCCTCGACGGGCTGCACGCCAACCAGCACATACCGATCTTCACCGGGTACCTGCGGCTGTACGACGCCACCGGCGAGGTCCGCTATCTCGACGCCGCTCGCAACTTCTGGGGCATGGTCGTCCCCCACCGGATGTACGGCATCGGCGGCACCAGTACCGCGGAGTTCTGGAAGGCGCGTGACGTGATCGCGGGCACGATCAGCGACACGACCGCCGAGACGTGCTGTGCGTACAACATGCTGAAGCTGAGCCGGACGCTGTTCTTCCACGAGCAGCGGCCGACGTACATGGACTACTACGAGCGGGCGCTCTACAACCAGGTCCTCGGCTCCAAGCAGGACAAGGCGGACGCCGAGAAGCCGCTGGTCACGTACTTCATCGGGCTGACGCCGGGCCATGTGCGGGACTACACACCCAAGCAGGGCACGACCTGCTGCGAGGGCACCGGGATGGAGAGCGCCACCAAGTACCAGGACTCGGTGTATTTCAAGGCCGCTGACAGCAGCACGCTGTACGTCAACCTCTACAGTCCGTCCCGACTGACGTGGGCGGAAAAAGGCGTGACGGTCACGCAGGCGACCACGTTCCCGCGGGAGCAGGGCACCACCCTCACCATCGGCGGCGGCGGCGCGGCCTTCGCGCTGCGGCTGAGGGTGCCGTCGTGGGCGACCGCGGGCTTCCGGGTGACGGTCAACGGCAGTGGGGTGAGCGGCACTCCGACGCCGGGGAGCTACTTCACCGTGTCGCGGACGTGGCGCAGCGGCGACACCGTGCGGATCTCCATACCCTTCCGGCTGAGGGCGGAGAAGGCGATCGACGACCCTGCGCTGCAGACGCTGTTCTACGGCCCCGTCAATCTCGTCGGCCGCAATTCCTCCACGAGCCATCTGCAGTTGGGCCTGTACCGCAACGCCGGGCTGTCGGGCGACCTGCTGCCGTCGCTCACTCCAGTGTCCGGCAAGCCGCTCCACCACACCCTCGCCGGAACCGAGTTCGCCCCCTTCTTCGAGGGCACCGAGGACCCGACCCACGCCTACTTCCGGCGCTCGGAACCCCGGGTGATCTTCGGCAACTCCGACTCCGGCGTCGCCAACCCCGCGAAGTCCGACGGCACCACGCTGCTGGACGAGATCTGGGCCGGGGCTCCCTTCGGCAACAAGGGGGCGCTGGTCTCGCGCGTGCGGTCCACCGTGAACGCCTGGGTCACCGCCGGTCTGCTGAGCCAGGCCGACGGGCGGACGGTCGTCCGTACGGCGGAGCAGGCGACGTACGCTCCCTGACCCGGCGATCCGACCCCCGCGCAGCATCCCCGCGCCGAGCGCTCGACTCCCGGCGCGGGGATGCTGGAGCCATGACGATCGACGTGTCGGCGGAGCGGGTGATCCCCTTCCCTCCCGAGCAGGTTGCCGCCTATGCCATGGACTGGCGCCACGACCGCGACTGGACGCAGGGCATCCGCAGGGCGGAGCTGATCCGCGAGGCCGACGAGGGCGGCTTCGGGGTCGGCGCCGAGGTCAGGCGGACGGCGCACTTCCTGGGTCGGCACATCGGCTACGTGCTGCGCGTGGCGTCGTACGACTTCCCGCGACTGCTCGACATGGTGGCCGTGGCCGGCCCGGTGCCGATGCAGATCACCTACGCATTCGACCCGCACGCGGACGGCACCCTCGCGCGCATCCGCGTCCGGGGCGGCCCCGGCGGCGTCTACCGGCCGGCGGCCCCGATCATGGCCCGCCATGTCCGCCACAACATCGGCAAGGACCTGCGCGACCTGGAACGCAGGCTCACGGAACGCACCGGGTAGTCCGGCAGCCGGGCTCTTCGGCGGTCCGCTACGACCTGCGGCGAGGCTTGCCCCGCCGGGCGCCCTTGGCGCCCTTGGCGCCGCCGGAGCCGGAGCCCGAACCGGAGCGGGCGCTCCGGCCCCCGGCTCCGGACTGCCGCCGGGGGGCGCCGGCGGCTTCGGGGCGCTTGCGCTTCGGCTGTTCCGTCGCGGCCGAGGCTTGGGACGTCGTACGGCCCCGGGTGCTGTTGACCGTACGGCCGCGGACGACGCCGATGAAGTCCTCGACCAGGTCGGTGGTCGCGTCCTCCGGCCAGGACAGCGCGACGCTCGACTGGGGGGCGTCGACCAGCGTCCGGTAGGTGAGGTCCTTGCGGTGGTGGAGCCGGGCCAGCGACTGGGGCACGGCGAGCAGGCCGACGCCCGCCGCGACCAGCTCGACGGCGTCCGCGGTGGTGGCGGGGCGCTCGAGTGCGGGCCGGCCCGGCGGTCGCTCCCAGTCGAGGACGTCGTCGAGGGGGTGGAAGACGACCTCGTCGGCCAGGTCCTCGGCGGTCACCTCGTCGACCGCCGAGACGACGTGGTCCTTGGGGACGACTACGACCGTGGTCTCGGTGTAGAGAGGGATCGCGCTGAGGACCGTGCGGTCGACCGGCAGCCGTACGAAACCGGCGTCGGCGCCGCCGTCCCGGAGCACGTCGGGGGCCTCGGCGGCGGTCACCGAGTGGAGGGTGAGGGGTACGTCGGGGAAGCGCTCGTTCCAGGTCCGCACCCACTTGGCGGGGGTCACGCCCGGGACGTAGGCGAGCCGGAACGACGGGGGTACTTCCGAGCCTGTCACCAGGCCAGGTTACCGGCCGTGGTCGGCGGCGGTTCACCCAGTCGATACCCTGGGGACCATGACGTCGCACCAAAGCACCCAGACCATGAAGCCCGCGACCGCGGCCAAGAAGCTGGGTGTGTACCTCGAAGCCACCCCCGCCGAGTTCCGGGAGGGTGTGGTCACGCGCGCCGAGCTGAACCAGCTCCAGACGGAGCCGCCCGCGTGGCTGCAGGAGCTGCGGGCGAACGGGCCGCATCCCCGTCCGGTCGTCGCGCAGAAGCTGGGCGTCTCCATCGCGGGGCTGGCCCGCGGCGGCGTCACGGAGGCCCTCACCACCGAGCAGATCGAGGCCGTGAAGCAGGAGCAGCCCGAGTGGCTGGTCAAGGAGCGCGCGACTCAGGCCGAGGTCCGCAAGGAGACGGCCCGCCTCAAGCAGCGGGACGCGGAGCGGGCGGCGGAGCAGTCCTGACCTCTCCGGCACTGGTACCTCCCTGCGGCTGACGCCATCGCCGTCGCCGTCGCCGTCGCCGGGTGAGGCGAGCCGCACCGCGCACGCGTGCGGCCCGCTTCCGACCGGTCAGGGTCAGCCCGCTGCCGGCCGTTCCGGCAGTGACTCCAGGAACGTGGCCGACGGGACGAAGAAGAGGGTTCCGGTGACCGCCTCCGAGTAGTCGAGGATCGGGTCGGGGCCGGATTCCGGGCCGCCGAGATACATCTTCCGCAGCATGGTCTCCGGTATCTCGGGGGTACGCGCGTAGGCGACGAAGTACGTGCCGAACTCTCCGTGCCCCGGCCTGCCGAACGGCATCGCGCCCCGCAGTATCTCCAGCTCCGCCCCGTCCGGGCCGGTGATCGTGTTCACGTCCTTGTGGGAGCCGGGCATGTCGAGTTCGATGTTGGTCAGCTTGGAGCGGCCTATCACCTTCTCCTGGGCCTCGACCGCGAGGGCTTCCCAGGCGTCGACGTCGTGCACGTACTTCTGCACCATCGCGTAGCTCCCGCCGCGGAACGCGGGGTCCTCGTCTCCGACGACCGCCGCATCGGCCGCCGCCTGGCCGACCGGGTTCTCGGTACCGTCGACGAAGCCGAGGAGGTTGCGCGAGTCGAAGTAGGCGAAGGCCTGGACCTCGTCCTGGACGGTGACCGCGCCGCGCAGCCGCTTCATGATCTCGGCGGCCAGGGCGAAGCACACATCGGTGCGGGCGGCCCGGATGTGGAAGAGCAGGTCACCGGGGGTCGACACGGCGCGATGCCGCGTCCCCTCCAACTCCCTGAACGGATGCAGCTCCTGCGGACGCGGGTCCCCGAACAGCCGGTCCCACGCCACGGATCCCACTCCGGTGGCGCAGCACAGGCCGCTGTCGGGACTCGGGAACCCGACGGCCCGTATGAGCCCCGCGAGACCGGTGAGCAGATCGTGCACGGCGGGTTCGCCGCCCGGCTCGATCGTCACCACCAGGAAGACGGCGACGGGCGCCGGCGGACTGAGTACCGGTTGTGGCTGTGCATCGACCGACCGCATCGACGACGACGGCATGTTTCCCCTCTCTCACCCTCAAACCCCGCCAACTAACGATGCCCGGCCGAACCGGGAACGATACCCGCCAAATTTCCGCACTCCTGGCGCGTAGGAGGGGTGTGGATGCCCGCCTCGGAGACGAAAACCCGAGTGCGCCCGCTCGCCCCGCTCTGGGACGATCCCGGGATGGTCCACCGTCTCGAACCCCTGGTCATCCGGCACGTCCACCGTCTCCCTTCCCCCGCGGGCCCCGCCGGGGAAGGCGCCGTCGCGGCACGGCAGTTCGACGCAGCGCTCATGTCCGTGGGCTTCAAGCTGTCGGCGGAGCTGCTGGCGCGCTTGTCGGGGCTGTCCGAGGGCGCGGTCGTCGACACGGCCGTGCGGACACTGGGCACGGTCCGCGAGATGGTCGGCGACCATGTGCGGCACAACGTGTACTTCGTCGATTTCCCGGCCAACGTGCCGGACACGTACGACTTCTGGATGCGCTGCGTCGCCGAGGCGCTGGCCGACGACGACGCACGCGCAAGCGTTCTGGAGCAGCTGAGCGAGGGCCTCGTCAACCTCCTCACCCTGCCGTCGTACGGCCGTTACCAGCACACCTACACGGAGATGCTCGGCCACCACGAGGAACTGATCGCCGCGGCGGGCGACCGCATGACGGTGCTGCATCTCGGCGCCGACACGGACGCCGAAGTCGCCTCCCTGTACCTGGCGTTGGCGGGAAGCAGCACGCCGCTGGGCGAGGAGGACCTGGGCGATCTGCGGGTCCTCGCGGGGCACTGCGTGGACGCGCCGCAGCCCGGGACGATTCCCGTGCGGGAGAACCGTGCCGTCGTGAACGAGGCCCGGTTGAAGGCCGGTGCGGAGCTGCTGCTGGACACGGTCACCGATGTGCTGCGGCTGGCCTGCGCCCTGTCGGACGGCGACGTGACGCTGCAGGCGCCGACCACGTTTCGGGCGCTGTCCCGTCCGGTGCGCCGCGCGCTGCTCGCCGGCCTGGACACGGTTGTCGCCGCGTCCCCCGCCAAGCTGGCCGATGTGCATGCGCACCGCGAGGCGTGGAAGCGGCTCGGCGAGCGGCTGCACCCGCACGAGTACCCGCGGTGGCCGCACGCCGCCGACGTGTTCGCGGTCGCCCGGCGCGAGAAGGAGGCCCGCTCCTTCGACAGCCGGGTCGAGGAGCTGCTCGGCATGAACGACATCACGGGCGCGGCGCAGCTGCTGAAGTCCGCGCCGGGCAAGCTGTTCCGCTCCCTGGACCGGCTGCTGCGGCTGGCCCTGGACCAGGACGAGCGCCTCGCGGTGGCGTCCGCCGCCGAGGAGGTCGTGGGCGAGGTGTCCGGCCGGGTGGTGCTGTCGGTGCGTGAGCACCTCGCCAACCGCGCGCAGGACACCGGTGAGCGCCGGGTGTTCGTGAACCGGCTCGGCCGCGCCTGGGTGACCGAGGACGACCGTCCCCCCGTGCTGCCGCCCGAGCGTGAGCGCCTGATCGCCGTACTGGACGCCGAGATACGGCGTCGGCTGCCGGCTCCGGGCCATCTGCTGATCGACCCGGACGTGCTGGATGTGGCGCTGCCGCTCAGCGGCCGGGCGAGCGCGGCCGGGCTCGGCGTGCTGCCCCGGGGCTCGCTGTCTCCGGTGGACGGCGAGCTGCTGCGCTTCTTCGTGTACTGGAAGGAGGCCGACCGGCGCACCGACTACGACCTGTCGGCGTTGATGCTGGACGCCGAATTCGCGACGGTCTGCTGGCTGGCGTACACCAACCTCAAGGACCTGGAGGGCGAGCACTCCGGTGACATCACCGAAGCACCCGACGGCGCCTCGGAGTTCATCAATCTCCGTCTGGGTGCCGTGCGCGGCGACTTCATCGTGCCGCAGGTGAACATCTTCGCCGGGGAGGGCTTCGAGGAGGTCGAGGAGTCGTTCTTCGGGTTCATGCTGCGTGAGGGCGAGCAGCAGGGCCGCCCGTTCGAGCCGCGTACCGTGCGGATGAAGTCGGAGCTGCGCGGACCGGGCCGGGTCGCGCTGCCGCTGGCGTTCCTACGGGGGCCCGACGGGCGGTGGCGTGCCAAGTGGCTGCACCTGTACCTGAAGGGGACGCCTGCCGCCAACCGGGTCGAGGAGAACCGGGTGTCGGTCGCGACGCTGCTGCGCGGCATCGTGGAGCGCGAGCAGCTGACGGTGCGCTACCTGACGGGCCTGATGGACGCCACGACCACGACCCTGTGGGACGGCGCGAAGGTCCCCGACGGTCCGGTCACGTACATCGGTCTTCAGCGCCCCGACGGTCTGCACCCGGACTCCCGGATCCTGACGCCCGAAAATCTGCGCGACCTGATACCCACCTGACTGTTAGAGTCGGCCGTGGCGAGGCCATGAAGGGACTTCCTTCTCAACTCCTTCTTGAATTAGTCCTCTCGCTTTCCTCGCCACTCAACTCTTCCTGTCGGCTCGGCTCTTGCAGCCGTCAGCTGTCGTAGTCCACGGTCAGTGTCTCGGAGACCGGGTACGACTGGCAGGTCAGGACGTAGCCGGCGTCCACCTCGGCCGTCTCCAGCGCGAAGTTGCGGCGCATGTCCGCCTTACCGTCGGTGACGAGCGCACGGCAGGTGCCGCAGACGCCGCCCTTGCAGGCGAACGGCAGGTCGGGGCGGGTCCGTTGGGCGCCGTCGAGGATGGACCGCTCCCTCGACAGGGCGGCGCTGGTCGACCGGCCGTCGAGGGTGATCGTGACCTGGCTGACGGGCCCTTGCGGGCCGCTCTCCTCGTGGACCGCCTCCCGTACGGGCTCGTCGTCGGCGTAGAACAGCTCCTGATGCACCCGCTCGACCGGCACCCCGAGGCCCGCGAGGACCCCCTGCGCGTCCCGGACCATGCCGTGCGGGCCGCACAGCCACCAGTGATCGGCGGTTTGCACGTCGACCAGCGCGTCGACGAGGGTCGAGAGCCGTTCGGCGTCGATGCGTCCCGACAGCACCTCGGCCTCGCGCGGCTCCCGGGACAGCACATGGGCCAGCTGGAACCGGGCCGGATAGAGGTCCTTCAGGTCCGCGAGCTCGTCGGCGAACATCACCGTGTCGGTACGGCGGTTGCCGTAGAGGAGGGTGACCGTCGAGCGGGAATCCGCGGCCAGGACGGACTCCGCGATGGACATCATGGGCGTGATGCCGGAGCCCGCCGCGATCAGCACGTGATGGCCGTGCGTGGTGAGGTCGGGGGTGAAGGCGCCGGTGGGGGCCATCACCTCGACGGTGTCGCCGGGGCGGACGTCGTTGACGAGCCAGGACGAGAACAGGCCGCCGGGCACGACCCGGACGCCGATGCGCGGGATCGACCCGACCGGCGAGCAGATCGAGTAGGACCGCCGCTCGTCCCGCCCCTCGATCGCACGCCGCAGCGTCAGTGACTGCCCGGGCTCGAACGCGAACTCCTCGGCGAGCTCCGCCGGGATGTCGAACCCGACGGCGACCGCGTCCGCGCACAGGGGCGTCACGGCGGCGACGCGCAGGGCGTGGAAGGCCGGACGGCGGCGAATGCGCGGGCGTGCCGACGCAGCCGTCGATTCTTCCCTGAGGCCTTCCATTCAGATCTCCTTGACGTACTCGAACGGCTCGCGGCAGGCGCGGCAGCGCCACAGCGCCTTGCAGGACGTGGCGGCGAAGCGGGAGGTCTCCTCGGTGTTCGCCGAGCCGCAGCGCGGGCAGGTCACCGCGTGCCGGGTGGGTGACAGCACGAGCGCGACCGGACCTGCGCCGCGCGGGGCGGGGCCGGGCGGCGCGATGCCGTGTTCGGTGAGCTTGCGGCGGCCGGAGGGGGTGATCCAGTCGCTGGTCCAGGGCGGGTCGAGGACCGTGCGGATCTCCACGCGCTCGTACCCCGCCCCGTGCAGGCGCGCCGCGACGTCCGCCCGCATCTCGGCCATCGCCGGACACCCCGAATAGGTCGGGGTCAGGCTCGCGACCACCGTGCCGTCCTCGGTCAGCTCTACGTCCCGCAGGACGCCCAGGTCGGCCAGCGTGAGCATGGGCAGCTCGGGGTCGGGCACCTGGTCGGCGATGTGCCGGGCGCGCCGGGCGTCGAGCAGGGTCGTCACCATGTCGCCTCCGGGTGGGCACGGGCCACGCCCTGCAACTCGGCGAGCAGCGGGGCGAGATGCTCGGTGTGCTCGCCGTCGCGGCCGGATCCGGGCAGCGGCCGGTACACCGGCATGGGCAGTCCGGCGGCCTGGGTGACCTGGCGCAGGACGGTCACGACCTCGTCGCGGACGTCGTACGCCGTGAACAACTCGCCGAGGTAGGGGGCCACTTGCTCCTGGGCCCGGCGCATCCGGCGGTGCGACTCCTCCGTGCCGTCCCCGAGGCGCACCGCCCACTCCGCGGCGTACTGCCGGTGGTAGGCGAGCTCCTTGACGCCCTTCGTGGCGATCGCCGCCAGGACGGGGTCCGGGTGCGACGCCAGCCGCTCGAAGTGAGCGAGGCGCCAGCTGGAGAACATCAGCAGCCGGACGATCGAGAACGCGAAGTCGCCGTTGGGCAGTTCGGCCAGGCGTACGTTGTAAAAGTCGCCCGCGTCGCGGAAGTAGGCGTAGGCGTCCTCGTCGCGGCCGGTGCCGTCGGCCTGGCCGGCGCGGGAGTAGAGCAGGCGGGCCTGGCCGAGGAGGTCGAGGCCGATGTTGGCCAGCGCCACCTCCTCCTCCAGCTCGGGGGCGCGGGTGACCCACTCGCCCAGCCGTTGGGCCGCGATCAGGGCGTCGTCGGCCAACGCGACGCAGACGGCGGCGAGTTCACCGACGTCGACGCCCTCGGGCACGGTGGTGTCCACGCCGTGCAGCGGGTCCTCGAAGCCGGTGCCGTAGGCCCAGCGGGTGTCGTCGTCGTGTCCCTCGGCGAGGGTCATGTAGACGTGGTCGTCGCTCATGCCCTCTCCTTCAGATGTGCGGGACGTCGTCGGGGATGTCGTAGAACGTCGGGTGGCGGTAGACCTTGTCGGCGCTGGGCTCGAAGAACGGGTCCTTCTCGTCGCGGGTCGACGCGGTGATGTGCTCGGACCGGACCACCCAGATGCTGACGCCCTCGTTGCGTCGCGTGTACAGGTCGCGCGCGTGGGTGAGCGCCATCCGGTCGTCGGCGGCGTGCAGCGAACCCACGTGGACGTGGTTCAGCCCTCGCTTGCCGCGCACGAACACCTCGTACAGCGGCCAGCCCTGCTTGTCGGCGCTCATGCCACCGCTCCCTTTTCCGCACGGGCGGCCTGCTTGGCCGCGTGGACGGTGGCCGCCTCGCGGACCCAGGCGCCCTCGTCGTGGGCGCTTCTGCGCCGCTCCATACGCTGGTCGTTGCACGGCCCGTCGCCTTTGATGACCCGCATCAGCTCGTCCCAGTCGGGGGTGCCGAAGTCGTGGTGCCCGCGCTCGGCGTTCCAGCGCAGCTCCGGGTCCGGCAGGGTCACGCCGAGCTTCTCGGCCTGCGGGACGGTCATGTCGACGAAGCGCCGGCGCAGCTCGTCGTTGCTGTGCCGCTTGATCTTCCAGGCCATCGACTGCGCGGAGTTGGGCGAGGCGTCGTCGGGCGGGCCGAACATCATCAGTGACGGCCACCACCAGCGGTTCACGGCGTCCTGCACCATCTCGCGCTGGGCGTCGGTGCCGCGCATCATCGTCATCAGCAGCTCGTAGCCCTGCCGCTGGTGGAAGGACTCCTCCTTGCAGATCCGCACCATCGCGCGCGCATACGGCCCGTACGAGCTCCGGCACAGCGGCACCTGGTTGCAGATCGCCGCGCCGTCCACGAACCAGCCGATCACGCCGACGTCGGCGAAGCTCATGGTCGGGTAGTTGAAGATCGACGAGTACTTCTGGCGGCCCTCGATGAGCCGGTCGGTCAGGTCCGCGCGGTCGGCGCCCAGGGTCTCCGCCGCCGAGTACAGGTACAGCCCGTGCCCGGCCTCGTCCTGCACCTTGGCGAAGAGGATCGCCTTGCGGCGCAGCGACGGGGCGCGCGTGATCCACTCGCCCTCGGGCTGCATGCCGATGATCTCCGAGTGGGCGTGCTGCGCGATCTGCCGGATCAGCGTCTTCCGGTAGCCGTCCGGCATCCAGTCACGCGGCTCGATCCGCTGGTCGCGCGAGATCGTCGCGTCGAAGTGCTCCTGGAGCGGCTCTTCGGGGGGCGCCTCGGCGGAGTGTGAAGTCGTCATCGATTCCCGCTTCCCAACCGACCATTCGTTCGGTATCCAGTGTGACCTGTTTCCGCCGGGGGAGCAAGACCCTTCCGGCGCGCGAAAACGGCCCAGGACACCCCCGCGGGGTACCTGGGCCGTATCAGTGCCGGTCGCGGACCGTCACACGTTGGGCACCTTCAGCTTGTCCCAGCTGACCTTGCCGGGAATGCCGTCCGCGTCCTTGCCCTTGAAGCCGAGCTTCTGCTGCCAGGCGGCGTAGGAGCGGCGGTCGGCCTCGGTCCACTCGGGGCTCGGGCCCTCCTCGTAGCGGCCGCATCCCTCGGCGACCAGACGGCGGCCCATGGCCGTGATGATCGGGGACTTCCGGCCGACGTGGAAGAAGCCGCTGCCCGGGAAGGGCTCGAGCTTCGGCTTGGGCGCCGGCTTCGGGTCCGGGTCGGGCTTGGGGCCGCCGCCCTTCAGCCGCTCCGCGATGCGCTTGCGCATGCCGTCCATCGTGAAGCCGCGCGGGTCGGTCTTGCCGGGCTGCCACTCCTTGTGCCCGATGACCGAGCGTTCGCTCCAGCCGTGGTGCCGGCAGATCGCGGCCGAGACCTTCTCGATGGCCTCCTTCTGTGCCTCGGGCCAGGGATCCTTGCCGTCGCCGAGGTTGATGCACTCGAAGCCGTAGAAGTGCGCGTTGCCGTCGGTGTCGGCCTCGTTGTCGTGCGGCAGCTTCGACTCGTTGATCACGGCGCGCAGGACGTCGCTGTCGCCGAGACCGGCGTGGTTGGCGCGGCCGTTGCCGACGAGGTGGATCTCGCCCTTCTTGTCGATGACGCCGTGGCAGAGCGGGCCGGGCAGGCCGGAGTAGCCGTTGTAGCAGATGTTGACCGACGCCTCGGTGCCCTTGGTGACGGTGTGGTGGATCATCACGCCGTTCACCGGGCCCCAGGGGCCCTTGCTGTTGCGGTTATGGGTGCGCCAGCTGCGGACCTCGTGGACCTTGAGGCCCTCCGCCCGCAGTATCTCCACCATCTTGGACGCGCTCAGGGGCTTGGCCATTACTCGTCTCCTTCCGCCGCGGCCTCGGCTTCCGCCGTGGTCTGCGACCTCCCGCCCGAGGGGTCTTCCGCCCGCTGTTCCTCGCGGCGCGCCTGCTCCTCCGCGGCGAGCGTCGCCGCGTCGGCGGCCGGGATGCTGCCGGCCAGCGGGTTGAAGGCCAGGCGCAGATCGACGGTGCCGCCCTCGCCCTTGACCAGGGCCAGCGGCGCGAAGCCGCGGACGACGCCGGAAGGACCCCGGAGCAGCGGGCGCCGGGCGGCGTCCGTGGGCCATTCGACGCCGCCGGTGGCGGTGCGGGCGGGGATGATCCAGTGGTCACCGGTGCGGTAGCCGGCACCCTTGGCGAAGTACACCTCGACGCCGTCCTCCAACGGCAGCCACTCCCCCTCCGACACGGGGACCGCACCGCCCTTCAGGGCGGTCGTACGGCCCTTGCGCCTCGGCCCCCCGTGGTGGTCCCAGCGGCGCAGGAACGGGTTCAGGTGGGGAAGCCGTCCGACCGCCGGGTCGGGCTCGGCGGACAGCCGGACCCGGCGGCCCGGCAGGTCCAGCTCCTCGACCCGCAGCAGGGGCAGCGGTTCGAGGCGGGAGGCATACGCCGTGTCCGTGAGCTCCACGTGGTCGCCGACGTCGAGGTCCAGCTTGTCGTCGTGGCCCAGGGACGCCAACTGCACCCAGGTGCCGTCGAGTTCGTCGACGGGGAACACCACCGAGCCGTTCTCGCGCGACCACTTGAACGTGGCGTCCTTCGCCTCGCCGCCCGCGTGCACCTCGACGCGGTACAGCTGGTTCTCCTGGCCGCGGTAGCGGGCGTCCGGCTTGACCAGGCAGGGGTCCTCGTCGGCGTGGTCGAGCCGCTCACTGCGGGCGGCGAGGCGTGCGGTGGGTGCGGCCTGCTTCTGCGCCCACCTGTCGAAGGCGGCCCGTACGACCTCCTTGGACGGGTCGGTCTCCTCGATGTCCAGCGCGGCCAGCGACAGCGGCAGCACCTGCCAGACGACCTTCACGCGGGCCGCGGTGTCCGGCATCGCCGCGCCGAGGGCGACCTCGCGCAGGGCGGGGTCCTCGGCGGCGGAGACGGTGCGCTCCCAGACCTGCAGATAGACCAGGAACGGCGTCTGGGCCGGCGAGGGCAGCCGGTCGCCGGGCTTCTCCGGGTCGCGGAAGCCGTCGGGCTGGTCCCAGTAGGTCCAGTAGGCGGGCGGGGCGGCGGTGTCCTGCTCCTCGGCGTCGTCGTCCTGGACCGGCACGCCAGGCGCCGGGCGGGTCGCGTCCAGCAGGATGCCGTCGACGTAGTAGCGGCCGCCGTGGATATGGAGCGTGTCGATGTCGTGCTTGCCGCCCACGTAGTCGATCTTGAAGCCCGCGGCGTCGCGCGGCCCGCCGTGCCGGCCGATCAGGTCGGCGGCGAGGGTGCGGGCCTGGTGGAGCTGGATCGCGGTCTGCTCGTTGATGTCGGCGTCGAGCTGGACGCGGCCCTGCTGGGCGACGACCGCCGAGTAACGCCGCTCCGGGCGGAACGTGAGGCGGGAGAGGTCAGCGTGCATGAAGGGGGTCCCCCTGGTTCAGGAAAGTGCGGGTAGGGCTTGCGGCGGCGGCGCGCACGTCATGGTTCATGTCTCGCCTCACGTCACGAAGAAGATCCCGGCGTCCGTGCCCGCCGGGGTGTACTCCGCGAGCCGTGCCCTGAGGCCGTCCTCGCGCTGCGGCCGGTACAGGTCGTGGAAGGCGCCCATCTCGGCGCCGTCGTCCGAGCCACGCCGGATCTCCTGCGCGCACCGGTCGGCGAGCAGCCCGTACCAGGGCGTCCCGTAGCGCTCGGAGGTGAACAACGGCCGCACGCGCCCGGCCTGTTCGGGCCCGGCGAGGTCGGGCTGGCAGCGGTAGCGCCGCGGGGTGCGCGACCCGGTCGGCACGTACGAGTACCGCAGGCAGCCGATGCCGCGCCGGGCCACGTGGAGCCGGCCCGTGAAGATCGAGTTCTCGGCGATCTGCACGGCGTGCGTGAAGATCTCACCGATCACGGTGGTGCGGTGCAGGTGCAGCACCGCGTGGGCATGGCGGCAGTCCGGCGCGGAGAGGGCCTCGCGGCCGGGGCCGGTGGCGTCGAGGATGCTGTCGCGCAGGTGGATGTCGAGGGGTTCCTCGCTCACCTCGTCGCCGATGACCTCGATGGTGCCGAGGATGCTGTGCTCGATCTGGAGGCACGCGGTGGTGCGCTCCAGCACGATGCTGGGATCCTCCGGCGAGTGCGGATCGCACTCCGGCTCCAGCGACCAGCCCGGTACGAGCGTGCAGTGCCGTACGACGACCGCGCCCATGGGGCCGGTGACATTGATGCCGCGTCCGGCGATCAGCAGGCCGTCGAGGACGATGCGCGGACGCTCGTGCGGGGCGCATTCCTCGGACACCGCACGGATGTTGAGGGCGTCCGGGCGGTTGCTGTACCAGTCGAGGAGGCGTATCACCGGCCTGGTGCCCTCGGCCGCGCGGACCTCCAGGCGGTCGCCCGGGTCGAGGTCGAAGTCCAGCTGCTCCTGGTAGGCGCCGCTGTGCGTGATCTCGATGACACCGGCGGGGCCGGTCCGGTCCGCGCGCCGGTCGTGCTGCCAGGCCCGGTAGGCGTCCATGATCTGGCGGTACGGCTGCCCGGGGCCGACCCGGTAGACCTCGGCGTCGGGACGCGGCTCGCGGTCCGGGCGGTCGTACTCGCCGCCGCCCATGTCCGCGCCGAACGCGTGGTGGTAGTCCACCCATACGCCCTGCCGGGGCGCCGACCGCGACCCGAAGGCGATCCGCCCGAGCTCCGGGTCGACGGCGACCTGGCCCCGCTTGGGCCGGTAGCGCCAGTCGGACAGGTCGGCGACCACGATGTCGGACGGCGGTACCGGCTGGTCCTCGCCGTCGCGCCGGATGACGAGGCTCTTGCCGGGGCCGTAGTGGTCGGCGAGCCGGTCGTGGAACTGACGTCGGGTGATGAACGCCGGGACGTTGTCGACGGTCGCGATGTGCGTGGGCGACGGCTCCGGGAAGGGCTTGGTGACCAGCGGGGTGTCGTTGCCCAGGATCGAGAAGGTGTACAGGTTGCGGGCGCGGTCGATGCAGTACGCCGGGGACTGCGTCAGCGCGTGCGCCTTCAGCCGCCAGACGAAGAGGGCGACCCCGGCCGGAGTCCAACCCCCTTGCCGGTGGCGTGAGTCGGCGCGACGGACGTCGACCGTGCGCGCCGTCGCGCCGAAGGGGCCGCCTGCGAGATCGAGGGCCGAGTTGTCGCGCAGGTCGACGAGACGCCCGCGCTCGCCGCGGTGGACGCCCGTGTCGCCGTGGAGCTTCACGGGCTGCGTGTGGGAGACCTGCCGGGACAGCTCGACGGCGCGGGCGGGCCAGCCCGTGACGCGCTCGGAGAGTTCCTCCAGGAGGTGGAGGGTGCCCTTGCGGCGGCGGTTGGCCACCGTCGCGGCCACGTCGGCGCGCGGGGCGACGGCCTCGGCGAGAGCGGCGCGGCCACCGTCGTGCAGGCCGGTCGTGAGGACCCGTTCATAGCCGGGCAGGGTGCGATAGCCGACCAGGTCGCCGAGGTACGGCAGCACCCAGGGCGCCGCCGTCTCCACGAACAGGTCCTCGTAGCCCTGCTCGACGCCGTCGCGCACCCGGTCGAGCTGCTCGGCGATCACCGCCAGCAGCGCGCGCAGCGGCTCGCCCTCCTCGGCGTCGCGCAACAGGTGCCAGCGGGGCAGCAGGGCGGCGAGCCCGTCCGGCTCCCTGGACGTGGTCGCCGGGGTCGCCGTATCGAACTGGACGTCCGGGGACATCACTTGACCTCCGTCAGAATCAGGGTGTCCGCGGCCTTCGGCGACAGCAGCGCGAGCTGGGCCGGGCGGATACCGCGGAAGACGAACACCGAACGGCCCTTCGCCAGGCGCCGGGTGTCGGTGATGTCGGGGTTGAGGCGCAGGAGTTCGGCGAGCGGGACGGCGTACTGGGCGCAGATCTCCGACAGTGTCTCGCCGTTCTCGGCGCGGACGCTGTGGATCTTCTCGTCGTACGTCGCCGGGTACGCCGGGACCGATGCCTTGGGCGGTCCGGGCTCGGTGAGGATCCCGGAGAGTTCCTCGGGGGTGGCGGACGCGGGGACGCCGGTGAAGACGTCCACGTCCACGTAGTCGACGCCGGGCACCGAGTGGGCCGTGGCCAGGACGTCCGAGAGGCGGGCCGGTCGGCCCAACTCCCGTCCCTGATAGCCGAGTCGGCCGAGCAGTGCCTGGCGCAGGCGCGGCTCGACGACCTGCCAGGCGTGGTCCGGGGCCACCTTCACCTTGGCGGCGAGCAGCAGCAGGACCAGCTCGCGCGCGTCCACCCGGACCGGGAGGTTGCTGTCCCCGTACTCGGTCAGCGCGCCGCGCAGGGCCCTGAGCGTGTCCGAGTCGCCGTCGATCGGTACGTCGTCCGTGCCGGCGACCGTCACGTGCAGCACGCGCCGCCGCCCGTCGAAGAGTTCACGCGCCGACGCCCGGCCGATGCCGGCGCGGGAGCGGGCGAAGTC
Organism: Streptomyces sp. NPDC055013; assembly: GCF_053608645.1. Lineage (NCBI taxonomy): Bacteria > Bacillati > Actinomycetota > Actinomycetes > Kitasatosporales > Streptomycetaceae > Streptomyces > Streptomyces sp. NPDC055013. Next base: position 120,518 of record NZ_JBSGVW010000026.1, on the reverse strand, counting down.
CTCGTAGTCGGACGCGGAGACCAGGCGGTCCAGCGCCGAGACGGCGAGCGGGACGGTACGGCGGGTCAGGCCGGGGCCGTCCGCGTCCGCGCCACCCTTAGCCGGACGCGGGTTGGTCACCTGGGTGACGCCGAGCGGCCGGGTGAGGGGCTGGCTGATGCGGTCGGCGGCGACGTTGGCGGCCTTGCCGGTGCCGAAGCGGTAGCGGGCCCGGATGTTCTCGTGCCCGGACGGCAGCCGGGCGCCGTTGACTCCGTCGCCGAAGGTCACCGTCGTACGGCCGTCGGCGGTGGAGCCGGTGATGTACACCCGCTCGCCCGGGCCGCGTCCCGCGAGGCTGTCGACCTCGTGCCACAGGACGCCGTCGACCCGGACCTCGAGCACCGGGGTGGCGCCGAGGGGATTGTCGTCGGCGAGCCAGGTCAGCGGGGACTGCCAGAGCGCGAACGTCTGGTTCACACGGTCGGAGTCACCGCTGCCGATGGCCTCCTCGCGGCTCTCGCCGTGGGTGGCCGCGACGACGTTGCCGAGGATCTTCACGGTCTCGCGGCGGTAGCGGTGAGCGAGGTCGGCGGTCAGGGTCAGCCGGGTGTGGACGTGGTCGCCGGGCAGTCGGGGATCGACCGCCGGGTCCGCGGAGGCGACGGTGACCACCTCGGTGGCCTGCACGCCCGCCGTGCCCGGGATGTCGCTGCGCTCGCCGCTCACGACGAGCGTACGTCCGGCCCTCAACCCGTCGTGCAGCTGGGCGAGTTCGATCTCGTTGCCGTGGACGTCCTCGCCCAGCGGTTCGTCCGCGAGGCGGAGCGGCTCGCCGCTCGCGTGCACGGTGGTGTCGCGGATGTGGGAGAGCAGGACGTCGAACTCGTCCAGCCACGGTTCGGCGAGCGTGAGCTCGGTGCCGCGGCCGGTGATGCCGTAGTTGGTGTACGCCGCCGTACGCGCCGCGACGACCTGGGTGGTGACGAACGCGAGCTCGGAGTCGCCGGGTACGCCGTCCTGGACGCCCTTGGCGGGGCGCTGGATCGCGACCCAGCTGCCGACCGTGATGCCGGTGTGGACCGTGTCCAGTTGGAGGACGCGGCGGTTGAGGGGCTCGGGCTTGCTGGCGATGACGACCTCGACGTTGGGCTCGGTGGTGCCCACCGTGTACTTCAGGCTGACCTCGTACTCGCCGTGGGTGAACTGCTCGTCGGTGTTCGGCCGCAGGGCGATCTGCTCCGACGTGCCGTTGTGGACGCCGACGTGGACCAGGCCCTCGTCGTCCGGGCGGGACACGAAGAGGGTGCGCTCGGGCAGGCCCGAGTGGAGAAGGGCCGTGACGCCGGGCTCCTGGGAGTCGGCGGGACGGCGGTTCAGCCAGGTGAGGTCGCGGTCCTGGCCGGAGCGCACGGACAGCTCGACCTGGCCGGTGCCGAGCGGGAACCTGACCGGCTGGACGACCGGCAGGTTCTCGGCGCGCTGGTCGGAGCTGCTGCCCTCGACATACTGGAACTCCGCCCGCACCGGTGTCCGGCCCGCCGTGTCGTACACGACCCGCATGCTCGCCAGCACGGCGCCCGTGAGCGGCCAGTCCGCGGTGCGGATGACCCGGCCGCGGTCGTCCTGGACGGGCTTGAGCGGGGCCGTGGCGCCGAAGGGGGCGGCCGTGACGCGCATGGCGAGCAGTTCGCGCAGGAGCTGCGGGGTGCCGGGGGCGGCGGCCGTCCGCCAGGCCGGGTAGAGGGTGCCGAGTCCGGGGTTCAGGACGGAGAGCAGGCGTGCGGTGTCGGTGCCGGGACGCTGGGTGCCGGTGCCGCCGCCCTGGGGGGCGGGGGTCGCTGCGCGCAGGGCGGGCAGGACGGCGCCCAGGGTGCGCAGGGCGGCCGCGCGCGGATCCGCCCCGCTCCTCACGGTCTGCGTCCGCTCACCCTCGGCGGGCCGGGCGGGCGCCAACTCCATGGCCCGCTCGGCCAGTTCCGCGAGCACCGCCTCCAGTTGCTCGAACCAGGCCGCCACGTCCTCGTAGGGCTCGGCCAGCACCTGCGCCTCACCCAGCCGTGCGACGGATTCGGCGAGGCGGGCCGCGAGCCGCTCGGGGGTCCTGATGCCGTCCAGGTCGTCCCGCAGAGGTGCGAGGACCTGGTCCTCGAAGTCCTCGATCAGCCGGCTGACCGGCCGCGGGTTGGGGACCTCGGGCGTCGGCGGCTCGTCGCCCGGCTCGCCCGGCGCCTGCGGGGCGGCGGTCCAGCGCCGTACCTCGTCGACGAGTTCCTTCAGGGTCGGCGGGGCCGACTTCGGCAGGGAGATCGCCGTGATCTCGTCCTCCCGGTCGACACGCGCCTTGGCGACCGGCAGCAACTTGCGCTCACCGCCCGCCTGTTCGCCGAACACGAAGAGCAACTGGTCACCGGTCTGCAGAGAGTTCGCCGTGCCCTCGACGAACAGCTCCGAGCGGCGCTCCAGGTCCTCGGGCGTGACGAGGGAGGGACGCCGGCGGCGCACCTTCAGCTCGTTCCAGTCCCAGCGGGCCGTCAGGTCCCGGCTCGTCTCGAAGGTGAGGGACTGCTCGTCGGCCGAGGCCGGCACGCTGTGGCTGCGGGCGCCGCGCGGGATCAGCACGGGCAGGGCCTCGGCGCGCGGGTCGCGTTCCAGGGTGTACGCCAGGTGCGTGGCGGCCGCGACGCCGGGACGCGGGCGGTGACCGACGAGGCGGCCGAGCAGGACGAGGGAGCGGTGCTCGTTGGCCGTGCGGATGTAGGCCTCGTCCGCGATGCGCTCGGAGTGGAACGTGAGCAGGTCGCCGAGTACGGCGGTGGCGTCGAGCAGGCCGATCGCCGGGTCGTCCGGGGTGCGCACGGTCAGGCCTCCCCCAGCCTCCGGCCGGGGGGACCCCCATTTCGCTCCGCTCAGGGCCGGGTACGCCGGTGAGGCGAGGCGGTCGAGCAGGGCGGCCAGGAAGGAGCCGTACTCGCCGACGCGGTAGTCGAGTGCGGTGCGGCCGGGCGGGTTGTGCACGGGGGCCGGGGCGAGGCGCTCGTCGTGGCCGCCGCGACAGGTTCCGCCGCAGGTGCACTCGTCGGTCGTCGTGCCGCGGCCGGTGATCGGGCCTTGGGTCATGGAGCCGTCGGTCATCGGGCACCTCCCAGGGAAATCGCCAGCCGGCCGTTCTCCGGCCGGTCCGGGTCGTTGTCGCAGGTGGCGATCTCCAGCGGGCCGAGCCGCAGCACGCCGTCCTCCTTCTCTCCTCGGTCCGGCTCGAACAGCCGTTGCAGCCGGGTGACCTGGACGCTCTCCACGCCGGGCACGGCCGCCGCGACGGCGACCAGGCGGCTGAGCCGCACCGGTTCGCCGAAGGTCAGCGCGTCCGGGTGGAAGAAGCCACGCACACCGCGGCCGAGCACGCGGTACAGCTCGGCCAGGATCTGCCCGTGCTGATGTCCCGGCTTCGCGCACACGGTCAGCTCGATGTCCAGCGGGACCGGACGCGCGGCACCGACGACGACGTCGTGGCCGATGCGCCGGTACGGCTCCAGGGCCTGGGCGACCGACGCGAGCAGCTCGGCCGACGGGGCGCCGGTGCCGTACGCGTCCACGGCGACATGCGCCTCCTGGACGCTGCCGGTCCAGCGCAGCTCCGCCGCGGCGCGCTGTACGCCGGGCAGGGCGGTGGCGAGGGCCGCGTAGTCCTCGGCGGTGACCGCGCGCAGCCGGGTGCGGCGCAGGTCGAGGGGGGCCAACTGGCGTACCTGCTCGACGGGTTCGGGTTCCGTGCCGCCGACGGCCGGCAGCGGGTTGCGCACCACGGCGGCGGGCGGCGGCTCGCAGTCGGCCTGGACGACGAGGTGGTTGATGGCCTCCGCGCCGACGTTGCCGGCCTTGCCGCCGCCGAGACGGTAGTGCAGGGCGAGCCGGGATCCGGGCGTCGGCCTCGCGCCGTGCCGTCCGTCGCCGAACCGCAGACCGAGGCGGCCGTCGTCCTCCAGCTCACCGACGAAGTGCCGGTCGCGGGGGCCACTGGCCAGCAGGTCGCGGCGCGGCTGCCACACGGTGTCCTCGTCGTCGCCCTGGTGGACGCGTACGGCGGGCAGGGCGTGCCGCGGATCCTGTGCGAGCGCGTCGGTCGCGGAGCCGCGCAGCACCGTCTCGTCGGGGTGCAGTCCGGTCGCGTAGGCGGGGCCCCAAGTGTGCGCGATCTCCCAGGCGATGTGCCCGTCGAGCACGGTGCCGGCGCGGGCACGTGCCGTGAGGACCTCGACCCGGCGCACCTTGGTGTCGAGCAACTGGTCGCTGCGGTGCAGGAGTTCACGCAGCGCACGGACGGGATGGCGGTGGAGTTCGATGTGCTCCAGGATCCTCAGGCCGAAGATCGCCGTGAGTTCGTCGATCTCCCGCTCGGAGAGTCCGTCCCGGTCACGGGCGCTGCGCCACAGCTCGACGAGGCGCTGCCGGACCCGTCCCGGGATCGCCGCGATCCGCTCGGCCTGGCCGGCCGCGACGGTGGCCGGTTCGGGGAACGGCACCGTCTGCGCGACGGGCGCGCGACCGAGGACGGGACGGAAGCGGGGCTGGATCCCCGGGTGGACGGACTGGGCGAGCAGGCTGCGCAGGGCTGTCGCCTGCGCGTACGCCGTGCCGGGCACGACGCGTTCGTGGCGCTGGCCGGCGCGTTCCAGGCCGAGTCCGGCGCGGTTGGTGGCCGGCTCGCCGACGACCTCGAAGAGCTCGCGGATGTCGTCGGGGGTGAGGGCGTCACCGGATTCCGTGCGGTCCGTGAGGGAGTTGATGAGCCGGGCGGGGGCGTTGCCCTCTTCACGGTCGTGGCACCCGAAGGCGCGCCGGTCGCAGGAGGCGACCTCGGCCGGGACCTGCGGGACGGTGAACGTCTCGGGGAGCCCCTGCAGCGTACGACCGTGGTCCACCAGGACGACGTTGCCGCGCGCGAGGGTCACGTCGTCGACGGGCAGACAGTCGCGGCCGCCACGGGTGGTGAGGCGGAGCGGGAAACGCAGGGCGTCCGCGGCGGCCCAGGTCACCTCCAGCACCGGCTGGTCCTCGATGCGGTCCACGGCCGGGGTGACGGACGTCAGCCGGACGGCGTGGCGATGGCTGGGGTCCGCGTCACCGGGGGTGCCGGTGCGCGGGCCCTTGACCTCTTCCAGGACGAGTACGTCGCCGGGCCTGAGGTCGAGTCGCCGTTCCCGGCAGGTTTCCGGGTCCACCCACGCGTCGCGCAGGGTCGCGGAGGTGGCGCCCTTGGACAGCGTGCACACCTCGCCGCCCCAGCTCCACAGGCGGATCGCGTTGTGGGCGACGCGCAGCTCCAGCGGGTCGGCGGTGACGACCGGTTCGAAGACCTCCACCGAGCCGCGCTCGTCGAGGTCGCCGAGGTCGGTCTCGTCGATGACCGTGCCCGGCTCGGGCCGGTCGTGCGGGTCGAGGGTGCGGACGTCGACGGAGGCGAAACGGTAGGTGCCCGGCGCGAGGGTGTGATCCCGGGCGGTCTCCACGGCGACGTACGCGCGCGCCGCGCACCCGTCGTGCATCGCGTAGTCGATCAGCCGCACGTGCCGCCGTACGGAGACGCGGCGGCGCGCGGTGTCGAGGTAGGCCTCGGTGGCGACTGCGTCCTGCTGGTAGCTGATCTGGTCGCCGGTGTACGCGAGCAGTTCGACGAGGGTCACGCCCAGGTCGGCGGGGTTGCGCTCGACCCAGTCGGGTGTGGTGAGCGCGAGCCGGTCCAGGAGCAGCTTGCGGATAGTGTCGTAGTCGCGGGCCGTGTAGTCGACGACGGGAGCGGAGGGGAAGCCCGAGGCGGGCTGCTCCTCCTCCTTGCAGTCGAAGGGAGTCGGGCAGTCCGGCCGGAAGGCGAAGGTCGCGCTGTGGTAGCGCTGGTCGAAGCCGCGGTACGGCTCTGTGCCGGGCCGTCCGTACGGGTCGGTCTCGACGAGGGAGAGCCGGTAGCGGGAGGTGTCGCCGGCCCGGTCCAGGGTGACGTAGAGGCGGTCGTCGAGCTCGGGGTCCTCCTCGCGCTCCACGCTGACGTCCACGGCGGTGATGCCGGTGATGCGGCGGCCGCCGTCGACGCGGACGTTCTCGGGGCCGAGGCCGTGCGGGGCCTTGCCGAGGAAGGTGACGGTGAGCAGCAGGCCGTCGTCGCCGACCTCGACGGCGTCGATGCCGCCCAGCTGGGCGGCGCGGACCTTGGACCGGCGGGAGGTGGTCGTGGTCGTCCCGGTCATGCCGTGGCCCTCCCTTCGAAGACGTCGTCGCGTCGGGCGCCGTCGGCGCGTATCACGTACGACAGGTACACGCGGACGACGTTGTCCTCACTGACCACGTCGAGGGCCTCCACGTCGATGAGGTCGCCGAGCCAGCGCTGGAGCGAGGCCTGGACGGAGAGTTCGAGAGTGCTGATGAGTTCCGGGCTGGTCGGGGCGAAGACCAGGTCGAGGAGCCCGCAGCCGAAGTCGGGACGCATGACGCGCTCGCCGGGGCTGGTGAACAGCAGTTGCTCGATGAGGTCGTGCACGTGCTCGCCGCGGGTGGCGTGCGCGGTACGGCCCCGGCGGTCGGCGCGGAAGGGGAAGGCGATGTCGGAACGGGGCCTCGTTCCCCGGCTGGTGGGGCTCATCGGACATTGACCTTTCGCTGCGCGACCTGGACGACGGGCGGTCCCTGCGGCACGAAGGCCGCCGAGAAGCACTGGGCCGCGGAGGTGTCGAGCAGCACGGGCGCACCGTCGACGGTGATCCCGGAGCCGTCGGCTGTCCAGCGGACCGTCACGCACGGCGAGGGCACGCGGTGCACGGTGTGCGGACAGCCGGTCACCACGTAGCTGTGCGCGGCGGTGGCAGCGGCGGCGCCCGCGAGGCGCACGCCGCCGGAGGATGTGGTGGCGGGCGCGACGCGGCCGCCGTGCGGACAGCCGATCACGGCACCGGCGTCGAGCAGAGTCCCGGGCATGGTTCGTGGTCCCCCGTATTCCTTCGTCGCTTTCATCGTTCTCGTCGCTGTCATCGCTTCGAGAGCACGGTCAACTGGCCTTCGTTGATGGTCACTTCGTTGCCGCGCAGCAGGATCTCGGCGCCCGCGCCGGTCGAGATGACCACGGCCTCCTTGGTGATGCGGATGTAGGCGCCGCCTTGGGCCTGGAGCAGAATCCCCTGCTCGGCGCCGGGCGTGTCATTCATGACGAGCTTGTGTGCCTGCGGCGTCTGCACGACCACGGGCTTGTTGGGCGAGCCGGCCTGGAGCTCGCGGCGCGCGTCGGGCGGGAGCTCGTCCGCGGCCCCGTACCAGCACCCGGTCCACACGGGGAAGCTGGGATCCCCCTGCTCGAACTCCACCCACACGCCCGCCCCGGGCGGCGGCACCACGAACTGTCCCGACTGGGGCCCGGTGAACGGCAGACAGGGCAGCGCCCACGTCGACGGCTCGTCACCGAGGACGTCCGGGACCTCGACGGTGATACGGCCGATGCGCAGCGGGTCGTCGTTGCTGACGACCCGGCCGCGGAACTTGCCGAGGTAGCGATTGCTGGGTGCCGCCATGGTGGAGGTGCTCCTGGTCGATGGGACTGGGGTGTACGGGCGTGCGGGTGTGTGGCTGTGTGCGTGTCCACCGCTTACGGCCGGACGTAGTCGCTGCGGGCTTCGAGTCCCTCTCTGGAGACGGTGAAGTTCTGCTGGTACGAGCCCGGACGCAGGTTGTGGGTGACGGACTTGACGTAGTAGTCGCCGTCGTACGCTCGTCCTGCGCCGCGTACACCGACGAGCTGGCGGGGCTGGAGGATGTAGCCGTGCCGGTTGACGTCGAGCGAGCCGGAGCCGGAGACGACGTCGGCGGACACGGCGGCGCGGGCGAGGAGTTCGGCCTCGGCCTGCTCGCGCTGCTGCTTGGCGGTGCCGGCGAGCGTCCTGCGCTTCAGGGCAGGGGTGGGCCGCTTGCCCAAGGGCGGGCGCAGCGGGCTGATCGACGGTTGCGGCAGCAGGGCGGACTGCCGGGTCTCGGGGTTCTGCCAGCGGGCCTGCGGCTCTTCCCGGGCCGTCCCGTCGTACGCGAACGTCATCTGGTCGACGGTCGAGTTGGCGTCCATGTTGACGTTGAGGGCGTGCTGACGGATGCCGAGGCGGACTTCCGGCCCCCAACGGGCGGATGACTGCCCGGGGTTGGGACCGGGCTCCAGGTAGAAGGTGTACCCGTTCGCGCGGGCGAGCTCGGTGACGTACTGGAGGTCGGTGCCGGTCTGGTAGTGCACGCGGAGATCCTGGTGCGGGGGTTGGGCGACCTTCTCGGTGTAGACGTCGGGCCGGATGCCGTAGTCGGAGTAGCGGCGCAGGATGTTGAGCACGCGCTCGGACGGCGGGAGATTGGGATAGCGGGCGGTGCGCTCCTCGAGATCCATGAGCAGCGTCAGGTCCTCGCCGGTGACGGTGAGGGTGGAGTGGCCGGGCTGGTTGCTGGCGCCGACCTCGTGGCGGACGACGAGGCCGTCGAAGAGGACGTCCGGGGTGCCCTTGACGCTGACGGTGACGATGATCCGGGTCTTGGGGTCGAAGAACCCCTCGGGCAGCAGCCGTCGGCTGATGATCCCGTTCTTGGTGAGGTCGAAGGCGATCTGAAAACCGCTGCGCTCCCCCGCCGTGGCGGTGATCTGCGCGGACAGCAGGGCCTCGGTCACCTCGGCCGGGACGGGCCGGGCGAGCTTCGGCCCCATGAGGAGCGTGATGTGAACGGGGCCCTGCCCCACGGGCAGATCAAACACGCCGGTCTCCCCTGCCGCCGGGGAACCCGCCGGCCAGCGGGATGTCGATGACGCGCCCGGCCTCGTCGGTCAACTCGCGTGGATCCAGTACGGGATTGGCGTCGGCGATCTGCCACCACTGGCCGACGTCGCCGAAGTAGCGCTGCGCGAGCAGGTCGGGACGCTCGCCGGCGCCGACGGTGTGGGGCTGGGTGAGGTCGCCGTCGGGGGTCGGGTCGAGCGGGGGCAGCAAGCGGCGCTTGGTGTACCGGACTTCGCTGCCGTCGGGACGGCGGTGGATGCCGATCTCGGCGTCGTGGTAGCGGCTGGTACGTGGATAGGGATGTGCGCCCGGAATGGCGTCCAGGGCGTTCTCGTACGGCTCGATCTCAGCCATGGTTGTCCTCCTCAGCCCCTTCCGAACGCGATGTTGGTTCCGGCTCCGGTGCCGAATACGCCTCCGGCACCGCCCCCGCCTCCGCCGAGCCCGAGCGAGCCGAGGCTGCCGCCGCGCGCGGCTGCGGCGAGCCGCTCCTTCTGCGCGAGGTGGGCCATGTACAGGTCGGCGCCCCGATGACCGGCAGGCAGGTCACTGACCGTGAGGATCTTCATCCCGATGCTGAGGGAGGCGCGGATCGGGTTGAGGTTCACGTCAAAAGCGGACTCGTTGACGGACAACTCGGTGAGCCGCACGGGCATCACCCGCTTGCTCCCCCAGGTGAACAGCGTGAGCGGCATCTCGATCGGGCTGATCTCGATGGCACCCTTCTGGGACAGCTTCATCGCTGCGCGCAGCTGGGCCGTGGTCGGTTGCACCAGCATTTCGAGCGTGGCGAGCTGCGGGTGGATGCCGTCGGGCGCCGCGATCTCGAACTGGTCGGTGGCGTCGATCTCCGCGGTGAACTTCCAGGTCTCCTGGGCTGGGCCCTTCAGCCTGAGCGCTTCGTTTCGGTCACCACTCCCGGTGCCACCACTCCCGCTGTCGCCGCTGTCGCCGGCGGACTGGGGGGAGACGCTGCGCTCCAGGGTGTCCGGGTTGAACTGCAGGACGATGATCCGCTGGGGGGTGCCGGTGTCGGGGTTGACCACGACTATTCCGGAGCGGATGGGTTTGGGGATGTCGGCGTAGCGGGTCACAGGCGTTCCTCCAGACGTTCGCGCAGCTCCGTGTAGTCGTGCTGCGGGAACAAGTCGGGAAAGCGACGCAGCATGGCCTTGGCGCTCTCGGCGACGTGATACAGGTCGTCGTTCAGCAAGGACAGATCAGTGAAGAGGTACTGCCATCCATGCGTGCCTTTGGTGACTGCGAGCGCTTCGAGATAGCCGAGATAGTCCAGGTCCATCCGCTGGGCACCCAGGCGTGCGTCCCACACCCAGATCTCCAACGGTGCGGTGTTCTGCTGCAGCCGGACCAGCCCGAAGAGCCCGGTACCGGAGCGGGGGTGGCCGTCGATCTGCCGGAACTGCGCGAGGAGTTCCCGCTCGTCCGGTGGCGAGCCCTCCCAGGCCAGCGGCGGTGCGGGTTCGAAGATCGCGCGATAGAACTGCGGAATCCTGAATTCTCCCGTGAGTTCCTTCGCTGCCTCATTGCCACGCCAGTGGCAGGCGACCCTGCGGAAGCGAGGAGCCTGCTCGGCGATCGCGGGGTCGACTATGACGTGCTCCAGTTCCGGGAGCAGGGCCGCCGCCTCCATGGCTTCCCCCGCAAGTTGCTCAGCTGATGCGCCGTTCGGCCCCTCGGCCTCGCTCTCCACTGCCAACTCCTGGTGCGCCACTCCGATCTCCGGGCAGTCGCCGAGTTCTTCCAGAGCTGCCAGGAGCAACTGTTCGTAGCGGGTCGGGGATTCGATGGTCCGTCCCTCGGAGGGCGTCATGACTCATACCTCTTCTTCCAGGGTGATGCGACCCTCTTTGATGCCGTTGAAGATGTTCGCCAGACGGCGTTCCTTGCCGGGGAGCCGCCCGCCCCTCTTCTTGTTCTTCTCGTGCCTCACGACGGCCCGTGCGATGTCCAGCCGACTGTGGAACGGACGCGCCTTGACCAGGACGTCGACGAATTCGTCCGTCTCGCGGAGCATGCGCCGGATCTTGTCGGGAGAGGCGCTGTTGAGGTGGAGCCTACGTTCCTTCGACGGCGGATCCGGGTCCTTGCTGAAGGGCTGCGTCCGCGGACTCTCGTCCTTCTCCCAAGTCCGCTTTTTCCGGTTCTCCCAATAGGTGCCCCACGCCGATTCAATGAAGTTCGGGAAGCCCTGAGGCACGGGCGGACCGTGATAGGCGACTCGCGATCGGTACCAGATCATCTGTTCCTGGCCCGTATGGACGAGATGGAGCGCGTCCTTGGCGTACTGCTCGACTCCGTGCAGGAAGGGGATGTTCACGCCCGGACCGCTGGCAGGTACGAGGTTCTTGCCCCTGGCCGGCCCGCCGATGGCGTCGGGCAGCAAGTGCATCTTCACCCAGTAGTCGCTGGAGTCGTCGTTCAGGTCGTTGTCCTGGATGTACTGCCAGCCAACGGGCTGGTCGTCCGGTGCGGCGTTGGCCGGTGTGCCCTTGCTCCTCTTGTTCAAGTACTCGGCGGTGAAGGGATCAGCAGGACTGGACGCGTTCGGGAAGGGCGGGATCTGCGGATCCGGCAGAGGTACCGGATGGGGTCGCAGCCTCAGGTGACCGGCCAGGACGTCCAGTTCCTTGCGCAGCGCGGCGTACGTCGGCTGCCACTTGCTGCGCAGCCTCGCCTGTTCCTCCCGCATCACCTTGGCCGGCAACTTGTCCTGGAGTGCCTCCGCTCGCTGGTAGCTGGCTTCAGCCGCCCTGATCGCGGACTGCTGCGCCGCCCGGTCCGCGGAGTCCTGGACCTTGGCGAGCTCCCGCTCCCACTCGCCAAGGAAACCGGGCACCCCGATGGGCGTGCTGTGCACGTGCAGGTCCGCCCGTGGCCCCTTGCCGTGAAACATCAGGGTGTGGACGTCGTCGGTGTCGTCCCGGAACCGTGCCTTGGGCAACGTGAGATCGCGCATCGACCGCTCGTCGCGGCGCTCCCTGTCGTTGCTCTCCCGCCTGCGGGAACGGTCGTCGCGCAGGCGGTCCCGACGACGGCGCCACAGGTTCCGCAGGCGGCGCATGCGGTCGTTCAGTCTGCCGCCGAGCCTGCGACGAGCCTTGCCGTACAGCTTGCGTCCCGCCCGACGCGCCCTGTTCATTGCCGACTTGACGGTCTGGCGAGCACGCCGGACCCTGCCGGGGCGACGCTCATGGGTTCGCCGGGAAATTTCGTCGTCCCCGCGCTTGTCGTCACGCCTGTCGTCGTCCCGGCGGCGCCCGTCCTTGCGGAGGTCCATCGGGTCACGGTCATCCGTCCGGTCCGCACCACGACGGCGCCGGTCAGGTCTCAGCGTGTCACGGGCCGGTCCCCTGCGCTGGGAGCGTGTTGTCCGCTCGCGCTTGTCGTCGTCGCGTGCGCTGCGCTCCGCGTCCCGTGCGCGCTTCCTGGCCGCGTTCACCTCACGGCCCTCCTCGCGACGTTCATCGTCGTCGCGGCGCTTCTTGGGCCTGGTGGTGTGTGAGGGGCGCGGCTTCTTCTCCGGAGAGGAGCGCTTGCCGGGGCGGGGCCTGGACTGAGGGCGGGACGCCTTGTCCGTCGAGGGCTTGCGCGGGACCGGGCGGCCGACCGGCCCGTCCTTGTCCTCGTCGTCCTTCGGCTTGTCGTCCTTTGGTTTGTTCGGGGCGGCCGGCTGGCCCGGGGCGTCCGCCTGCGCCGGCTTGTCCTTCTTCGTGCGGATCTTCTTCAGCATGTCGCCGAGCCGGTCCGCGACCTTGCCCATGAACCGGCCTACGCCCTCGATCAGGAACGTGTAGACCAGCTCCAGCAGCGCCACGACACCCGCCGCGACCGCCTTCGCGAACGGCAGCGCGCCGTTGCCGCTCTTGACGGACTTGAGGAAGTCCATGAAGAGGCCGAACGCGGCGAGGATCTCGCTCAGGGCGCCCCACGCCGTTTGGATGGCGTCGATGATCGCCATGACCCAGCCGGCGCCGGGGATGAGCTTGGCGACGACCTTCTCGACGACCATCACTCCGATGATGACGGGGAGTTGGGGCAGCGCCTCGTCCCACGCCATCTGGGCCATCTGGTCCACCGTGACGCCGCCGTCGAGCAGCGCCTGGAAGTCCTCCATCGGGATGCCGATGATCTCCTGGACCTTCTGGTTGAACCAGGCTCTGACCGCGGTCTTGATCTCGTTGAAGAGGTGTTCCTTGGCACCGGTCTCGGCGGCGGCGCCCGCCTTGCTGATCCAGTCGCCCGGGTCGGAGACGATGTCGTTGAAGATGGCCGCCCATTCGCCGAGAGCCGCGACGGCGGCGGCGCCGAACTCCAGCGCGCCGACGGTGACGGACTCGGCGACGTCGACGGCCGCCAGCAGCCCGGTCTCCAGCATGTCCAGGCCGGCGAGCAACGCCCCGCACAGCCCGTCGAGCAGCTTCCCGGCGACCTCCTTGAGGGCGTCGGCGAACTCGTTGACCTTCTGTACGGCCCAGTCACGCGCACCGTCGATGGTCCGGCGCCACTTGTCGCGCATCGCCGGGTAGTCGGCGAGGAGTTCGTCGCCGAGGGCGATCAAGGCGTCGGCGAAGGTGTTGATCTGATCGATGACCCAGTTGCGGGCGTCGTCGATGAGCTTGAAGACCTGCTGCTTGAACTTGTCGATGAGGTCGGTGACGATCTGCCGGGCCTTCTCGAAGATGCCCTTGATCGCGTTCTTGAGCCCCTCGAAGAACTCCTTCAGCTTCTCGATGGCCTCTTCGAGCCAGTTGTCGGCGTCGTCCTTGCCCTCGTTCTGCTTCTTCTCCGCGTCCTGCTCGGCGTTGGTCTGTTCCGTCTCGATCTTCTTGTTGTCGTCCTCGGTGCGCTTGTCGACGTCCTTGTCTGTGTCCTCTTCCTTCTTCGTGATGTCCTTGCGGACCTGGTCGTACTTCTTGCCCTTCTTGCCGTCGATCTCCGAGACCTTGTCGTCCTGCTCCTTGCGCCACTGGTCGCGGGAGTCGGAGATGTCGGAGCGGCCCTTGTCGCGGGCGTCGGCCTGCTTCTTGCCGCTGGCGTCGACCTCGCGCTTGAGGTCCTCGTCGTACTGCTTGCGGTCGTCGGTGGACTTCTTGTCCTTGGCCTGGCGTTCCTGGCCCATCTGCTGCCGGCCCTGGGCGAAGCCTGCCTGGATCTGGGGTCCGCGGTCGTGTTCGGCCACGGCGGAGGCGGACTCGATGGGCACGCCGCCGGACACCGAGCGCGGGCCGCCCGCCTTCGCGCCGCCCTTCCCGCCGGCGACCTTGCCGGTCAGGGTCTCCTTGGGAACGTCCGGGTAGAGCTGGTCCTCGCCCATCGGCAGCCCGGCGTCGGTGCGGCCCGACCGGTGCAGCTCGTTCTTCCGCTCGTCGAGCTTCTGGCCCTGTTCGTCCGTGCGCTGCGGATCGGAGTCGTTCTCCAGAGGCAGCCGCGGGGCGTCGCCCACGCGGGTGTTCTGGAGGCCCTCGTCCTTGGTCGGAAGCCCGAGGATGGAGTCGATCAGATCGTCGAGCGGCAGGATCTCCTTGAGCAGCTTGCCGAACAGTTGGGCGCCGATGGTGAGGGCGATGTCCCACCAGCTCGGCTCCGGCACGTTCGCCCCAGGCACCTCGCCTTCCGGCTTCTGGTCGCCGGTGATCTCGGGCGTCTTGCCCGCCGCGGCCTCCGTGCGGGCGACCTTCGCGTTGGTGTAGATGCCGGGGGTCGCGGGGGTCGGACCGCCGGGGACGGTGCGCGGTGAACCGGACGGCCGTTGCGTGGTCGGCGGCGCCTTGCGCAGCGCGGTGCGCTCCTTGTCGACGGAACGGCCGACGGCGGAGTCGACGCCCTTGAGGGTCTCCAGGGCCTGATGCGGCTTGAGGGACCCGGCGGTGGCCAGGCCCGACTCGGGTGTGGCGTTGGAGACGTCCGGGGCCGGGGCCTCCTTCTTCGCCTTCGCACCACCGGCGGGTGCGGTACGGCCGCCGGCACCACGGCCACCGGACCGAACGGGTGCGGGTGCGGAAGCCGTACTGCCGCGGCTCCCGCCGCTCTTGCGGGCGGTCTTTGCGGCTTGTCGCGCCGCCTGCCGCTTGCTCCCTGCGGGCTTGGGGCGCGAGCCCGTCGAGCCTCCCGTGGCCCCGCCGGATCCCCGTGCTTCGGTGGTCTTCGGGGCGTTGGTCCTCGCCTGCGGTCCCGCGGCCATGGGGGAAGGACCGTTGCCCGGAGCCAGTTTCGGCGCGGCGACGGGTCCCGGCGTGGAGACCTTGTCGGGGCCGGTGACAGGGCCGGGGGACGTGGCGTTGCCGTTGCCTTCGGTCACATCCTCGTTGCCGGGACCGGGCGTGTTCGGTGCGGGCTCCGTACCGCCCTTTCCTTCATCTGCGCCGCTCCCGGTTGGGCCCGGGCCGCTCTCGGCCTGTCCCGCTCCCTTGCCCGCCTTCTGCTGCGTACCGTTCCCGGAGCCTGAGTCGGCTCGCGTCCCGCTCCTGTCCGATGCGCCCCCCGCCGTAGAAGCCCCTCCTCCTTCGCCGCCGCTCCCCCCATCGGACGCACCCTGGGCGTTACCCGACGGCGTACCGGCCGTCTGAGCGCGAGCGTCCTCACCCGCCTTGTCCAGTTGCCCGGGGTCAGCTGTCTCCCCGGTCCGTGGAGCCGTTTCGCCTCCGGCTTCATCAGCGCCGCGCGCCGCCTCATCGCGGCGTCGGGCCTCGGCGTCCTCGCGTTGGTCCTCGTCGCCCTTCTTGTCCCACTCCCGTCCGGACAGATCCGTCGCGGGCGTTCCTGCGGACTCACGGCCCGGCAAACCCGTGACGCCGCTCCCGCCGTCCTCCCCGGGGCCGAGGTCCTGCTCGGCCGTCGCGGTACTCAGCAGATCCTGAAGCGCCTGGTCCTCGGAGTCGTCGCCGTCTTTACGCGCCTCCGTGTCCAGCGAGGCACCGGATTCGGTCGCCGCCCCGGCCGTGTCCGGGATCGGTTCGACACCGGACGTCTTCGGGCCGACGAGTGGCTGCGCGCCCTTCCTCCTCCGCCTCTCGAAGGGAGCCAGGTTCTTCGGGTCGTCCGACGGCGCGGCACGATCGATGTCGGCATCAGGGGCGCTGCGACGCCCCTCCTCACCGGATTCCGGTTCCTCGGTCGAGGCATCGTCCGCGGGCTCCGGTTCCAGACCCAGCGGTTCGTCGTCGGCGCCTTCCTCGTTCTCCGGGTCTCCGATGCGGCGGGTCGGCTGGGCCTCCCCGCCGGTCCTGGCCTTCTCGCCCGGCTCCGCCCCACTCCGATCGACGGACGACGTCTTGACGGCCTGTCCACCGGCAACCTCGGCCTGCCGTTCCTCCTGCTCCCCACCCTGCTTCTCCGGCTCCGGCGCGGCCTCCTCCCGAGCCCCGTCCGTTTCCTCCTGCGCCTGTTCCTCGTCGCGCTGGTCCTGCTGCTTCTGCTCCTTCTGGTTGTCCGCCGCGTCCTCGCGTTCGTCGTCGGCGTCCTTCTGCGCGCCCTGGCCGGCGGTGTTCCGCTCCTCCTGGCGATCCTGGGAACGTTCCTGCTGCCGCCCGGCCGACTGCTCCCGGTCCCCGGCAGCGCCTTGCTCGTCGGCCTCCGCGCCGTCCGCGTCCTGGTCCTGCCGGTCGCCGGACGCTTCGTCGTCCTCGTTCCGCCGACCGCCGGGAACCGGCCGGCCGTCGTCCTCCTGGCGGTCGTGCCCCGCCCCGGGAGTGTCCGCGCGCCGGTCTTCCTCCTGCCGCTCCTCGGCCGAAGCCCGTTCGCGCTCCTCCTCGGCCTCCGCAACGGCATCGGGCAAGGCCAACGGGGCCGCGGCGGCATCCGACGGCAGTGGTCCGGCCTGCTCCGTCTCCTCAACAGCCTCCACCAGCCGGTCGATCACCGGCGTGGGCAGCCGCAGCTCCAGCCGGTCGAGCACGATGTCCTGCACCTGGGGCGCCATCCGCGCCAACTGCAGCCGGACCCGCCCGGACCGGTCCTCAGGGTCACCGCGCAGGGAGCGCAGCAGAGTGTTGGCCATGCGGTCGACGACAGTCGCCGGATCCAGTTGCTCCATACGGCGCTGGTCGGCGTCGACCGTTGCGTACCTCAGCCAACCGGGCGTGGCCTGCCCCTGCTCGACGTCCATCTGCTCGGCAGCCGTCGGCTCCGGCTGCTCCACGAGGTCCCGCGCCGCCTCCTCCGCCTCCCGCTCGATCGCCTGCTGCGGCACACTCACCGCGCCCAACTCCCGCCCGGCGCGCAGCGCCCCGAGACCGTGCGGGTTCTGGACGGTGTGCAAGAGCTCGTGGGCGAGGAGGCGGCGTCCCTCGTCCGTGCCCGGCTTGAAGGCGCCCTCGCGGAAGAAGATGTCCTGGCCCACGGCCACCGCGTCGGCGCCGAGCAGCTCGGTCAGCTGCCCGGCGTCACGGCCGGTGTGCAGCCGGACGCGGCTCAGGTCGTGCCCGAGCCGCTCCTCCAACTCCCGCCGTACGCCGGGGTCGAGAGGCTGCCCGGCGCCGCTGACGATGTCCTTCGGCTCGGGTGTACGGGACTTGGCGGCACGCTCCTTGCGCTTGCGGCGGCGCTGTTCGGCGGCCTGCTCGGAGTGGGCGTCCTGGGCCTGGGAACTCATCGGGTCACCTCCCCGTGGCCGCTGAGCCCTTCGTGCACGGCCCGGGCCAGTTCCTGGCCGAGGCGGCGGGCCGACAGACCGGCGGGCAGGGGCGGCAGGCCGGACAGCGCTTCGAGGGCCAGTGCGCCGCCCGTGGCCAGCGGGACGCCGTGGGCGTGGACCAGTCGGGTCAGTTCGCGTTCGAAGGCGTCCGACACCCGCTCCGGGTCCACGCGGAAGCCGTGGAGGGCGAGTTCGCCGATCTCGACCCTGATCTCACGAGGTTCCCGGACCTCACGGGTCTCCCCGTTCACACCCATCCCCGCACCTCCCCCGGAGTCAGCGAGCGCTCCAGCTTCTGGTACTCCGTGCGAGCCGCCGCCAGCATGTGCCGCATCTGCAGGCGGTCGCCCTCCTCGGCCGCGAGGAAGGCGCCGGACAGCGCGATGTTGCGGATCGAGCCGCCCGCGACGGTGAGTTGGGCGAGGAGCCCGGGGTCGATGTCCTTGACCGGGGCCCTGGACGGGAGCACGCGGCGCCAGATCTCGGCGCGCTCGTGCTCGGCGGGGAAGGGGAAGTCGACGACGAAGCGGATGCGGCGCAGGAAGGCCGTGTCGAGGGCCTTCTTCATGTTGGTGGTGAGGATGGCGAGGCCGCGGTAGGCCTCCATCCGCATCAGCAGGTAGCTGACCTCCAGGTTGGCGTACCGGTCGTGGCTGTCCTTGACCTCGCTGCGCTTGCCGAACAGGGCGTCGGCCTCGTCGAACAGCAGCAGCGCGCCGCCGCGTTCGGCGGCATCGAAGACCCGGCGGAGGTTCTTCTCGGTCTCGCCGATGTACTTGCTGACCACCTGGGAGAGGTCGACGATGAACAGGTCGAGGCCGAGTTCCTTCGCCATCACCTCCGCGGCCAGCGTCTTGCCCGTGCCGGAGCCGCCCGCGAACATCGCGGTGACGCCGAGGCCGCGGCGCAGGGTGCCCGCGAAGCCCCACTCCTGGTGGACGGTGGGCCGCTGCCGTACATGCGCGACGATCTCGCGCAGCACGCCCGTCTGCCGATCGTGCAGGACCAGGTCGTCCCAGCCCGCCCCCGGTTCGATCCGGCGGCCCAGCTCGTCCATGCCGATCCGGGCCTCCTCCATGCCCGCCCGCCAGGCCAGTTCGGCGGCGTCGAGGGAGTCCTCGTACGGCAGTCGGCGGCGTACGGTCGCGGCGGCGGACCGGATGACGTGCGGGGGCAGCTGGAACTGGGCCACCAGGGACCGCAGTTCGCCGTCGTCGAGATCGGCGACGGGGTGGAAGGCCTGGGCCCAGAGTTCGGTCTGCTCGTCGTCGTCGAGGCGGGGTACCGCCACGCGTGCGCCGTGCGGGCGGTCCGTGCGCAGCGGGTCCTCGCTGGAGACGACGACCGGTACGGCGGCGCCGGCCAGGAACGCCTCGGTCGCCGCCCGCTGGTCGCGGTCCAGCTCGCCGACCTCGACGAGGAGCGCGGCGGGCAGCAGGATCGCCTCGCGCTGCCAGAGCCGGGCGAGCCCGTCGCGTTCGGCGGGGTCGGCCGGGATGTCCTCGGCACCCATCGCGTACAGCCCGAGCCCTGACCGGGCTGCCGCCGCGGCGGCGATGTCGGCACGGCTGCGCAGGTCACCGCCGGTCACTTCGACGAGCAGTGGCGCGTCGGGGTTCGCCCCCGTCGTCCAGCCCTCGGCGACCCGGCTCGCGGCGCCGTCGTACGACGGCGGCAGCTGGTCCGGCGTCGGGGTGCGGCGCAGGCGGCCGTGCAGACGGGCGTCGAGGTAGGGCGAGCCCAGCAGGAAGTGCAGGATGCGCTCGTCGAGGCGTAGTCGGGAGGTCGTCAGCCGGGACTCGTCGTCGAGCTCGACGATCCGCCAGCGCCGTAGCGGCGCGACGGGGGTGAGTGCGCTCCAGTGCGGCTCGGCGAGCGCGGCCAGGGCCAGCGAGAAGGTCGGGTACGCCCGCTGCGGATCGCCGCAGGCCGCGGCACAGCGGGCGGCGGTCGTGGGGTCCAGTTCGTCGGCGGCGGCGAGGAGGATCAGGTCGCGTTCGAAGGGGGTGAGGCCGAAGCAGGTGAGGAGGGCGTCGAGGGGGGCGGTGCCGGGGGCGGCCAGGGGGGCCGGGCTCGTCGCAGGGCTGGCTTCCGCGTCCGGTGCCTCTCCGGCGCCGGCGGCATGGGCATCGATCCGGGACAGGACACGCCTGATTTCCTCGATCAGCTTCGCGCCCACGTCGGGACCGCCTCCCGTACCCGAAGTGCCATAGGTACCAGAAGTGCCAGAAGCGCCAGAAGTGGCCGCCGTGCCCGCCTCGTTCGTCCCCATGTGCCCACCTGCCCCCGTCGTCCCCATCTCTTTCAGCCCTCCGTGCCCTTGCGGGGCTCCGGCTGCGGCGGCTTGCTCGCCCGGGCGGTCTTGCGGGTCCGCGCCGGAGCCTTGGCGACGGTCTTGGCCGGGGCCTTCGTTGTCTTCTTGGCAGCGGCGCTCACGGGCAGCCCGGTTTCCGCCGACGTCACCTCGTCAACAGGTGCCTGCTCTCCCACAGTTGACGGAGCCTCAGTCCTCGACTCCACCACCGGAGGGACCGGCGCCCCTGGCGCCCCGAGCGGCAGCACCCGTACGTCCGTCCGCTCCACCGGCTTCGCCGGCACCGGCGTCTGACGCCCGTCGATGAAGACCAGGGCCGCCTGGTAGACCACCGACAGCGAGTACGGCGTCTGGTGGAGCATCCCCCACAGCTTCGACGTCTCGTCGACGTCCATCGCGGTGGGCGTGAACCGCACCCGCTGGGCCGCCTCGGCGAGGTCGCTGCCCACCAGGTGCGGGAGGTGACCGGTCTCTTCGATGACGTCCTTCGGCAGGATCGGTATCTCGTGCAGGGTCCGCACCACGGAACCGATCAGCCGCTGCCCGACCAGGGTCGTCTCGTCGCCGTACGCGCTGATGAGGTAGTGCAGGTCCAGCGCGGCGGCCGGCCGCTTCACCAGCGTGCCGTCGGACGCCCGGGTCGGCAGGTCGTTGTTGCGCATCGACGTGTTGGGGCTGACCTGGTAGAGGAACACGTTGATGGTCGGGTGGTCCGGCGCCTCCGCCGGCGGCTTGCGCGGCTCCACCTTCACGGCCTCGTCGAACTCCGAGCCCACGTTGGACGCGAGCAGCAGGGACAGGGCCTGGGTGACATGGGCGATGGCGAGTGCGTTGCTCATGAAGTCGGTTCCTCGGTTCCTCGGTCCGTCATGTCACTCCCGCCCCCGCGCCAGGTAGTCGGCCAGGCTCAGGGTCGCCCCCCGCCGCTCCGCCGATGACGGCGTGCGCTGCCGTGTGCCCCCGGGGGCCGAGGGTCCGGCCGTCACTTCCAGCCGCCCGATCTGCACCTGCACCACCTGCTCGGGCGCTCGCGCGGGGCGCCGTGCGGCGGCCTGCCGTACGGCGTCCCGTGCTGCCGCCGTGTCCGCGGCGCTGGGCCGCAGGGCCGCGGACCCGGCGGCGGGGGATGCGGCGTCCGTGCCCGGGGGGATGGGCACGGACGCCGCGGTCCGGGATGCGCCCCGCTCCGTGCGCCCACGGCCCGCCGCCCGCTGCACGGCGTCCGGCGCGGGCCGGGGACCGGGCGCGAGCGGCGCTGCGGGACGCAGCAGCGGCGCGTCGGGCAGGGCCCGGGGTGCGGGTCGCGGTGCCGGGTCGGCCGGGGCGCGTTCGGTGCGTACGACCGTCCGCTCCCGTTCCGTGCGCAGTCGCCCGGCGGGCGTCGCCGGGGCCGGTGTGCCGCCGGGCGGTACGGCGGACGGCGTGGTGGCGGGCCACAGCAGGCCGGAGCCGTCGTCCGGTTCCGGTGCCGTGGCCCGTACCGCCTCGACCCGCTCGAACGGGCCGGGCAGCCGGGGACGTACCCGCACCACATCCGGGCGCGGACCGACGGCTGCCGGGGCGTGCCGGGCGATCAGCCGGTCGAGGAAGTCGGGTACCGGCGCCCCGTCCGCGTCAGACATCCGCACACAGCTCCAGGTAGTAGCGGCGCCGCAGCGGACTGAGCGCCATGATCTCCGGCTCGCTCCAGCCGTACGACGTGGCGAGCAGATGGACGTCGAGCAGCAGGTCCCTCGCCCAGCTGTCCAGTTCGGTCCACAGGTAGGAGGCGATGTCCAGCTCGGCCCGGGTGGCCTCCCCGCACTCGGGGCAGGCGATGTTGAGCGTGACGTCGGCGCCGGGGTCGGCTGCCTCGACGGCCTCGGCGATCCGGCGCTGGACCGGGACGGGCAGGTCCTCGGCGGGTACGGCCGTCCCGGCGCGCGCCGCCGAGACGAGGCACCGCGCGAGGAGGGCGGCGCGCGGGTCCGCCGCCCGGGCCGCCGCCGTCAGGTCGGCGGCCCCGGGCAGCCGGAACTCCACGTCCCAGCCGTCCTGTTGGACACGCACCACGGAGTCACCGGGCCCGTCCCGACCGTTCAGCGAGCGCGCGAACTCCCCGGCGTCCAGGTCGAACTCCATGTCCTCCCCGCACGCCGCGCAGCCCAGCCGCACCTGCATCCGCTCCCCGAACAGGGCGCGGCGCAACGCGAACAGGTCGGCCTCGCGCTCCCCCACCGGCAGCACCGGCAGGGTCGCGGCGTCGACGTCCGGGCGCGCCGTGCGGTGCAGCAGCAGGGCGCGCCCCGTGGGCGCCTCGGCGAGGCCCGCCTCCCAGGTGGCCAGCAGTTCGGCCGCCCCCGTGATCGCCATCTCTCTCCCCCCTCACCTACCCACTGGTCAAGCGGGGTTGAGGAACGAGGGCTCCTCCGGCTCGGGCACCTCGTAGTCCCGCTCCCAGCCCTCGCACTCGAGCTTCAGCGACTGGATGGCCACCGCGTTGGCGTTGGCGTCCAGCTCACCGAGGACCTGGTACTCGCTCGGCCAGGTCCGGTACAGCTTGTGCGAGACGGCGACCTGACCGGCCTCGTTGAGGACCTGGATGACTATGTCCTTGCGGAAGTCGGCGAGGGAGACCTCGGAGCCGAGGCCCGCGCCGACCTGCCAGACCTTGTTGGCCCAGCGGTCGAACTCGGGGTCGTGGGTCACCCCGCGCTCCAGGGTGATGCCCTCGAACTCGGAGCGGCCCGGCGACTTGCGGGGGGACGACGGGTCGCCTCCGTGCCGGTGCTTGACTACTTCCGTCGTCCGCTTCAGCGGACTGATCTTGCTGATGCCGGCGACCGTCCGGCCGTCCCACAGGACGAGAAACTTGAAGTTCTTGTAGGGGTCGAAGCGATGCGCGTTGACCGTGAACTCAGCCATCGGATTCCTTCAGTTCTCCACGATTCCCCGCGCCTAGAGCGCGAACTGCCCGGACGTCTGCTGGATTTTGACGATCACGAACTCCGCCGGCCGGACCGGTGCGATGCCGACGAGGACGTTCACGACGCCGTTCTCGATGTCCTCGGCGGTCGTCGTGTCGCTGTCGCACTTGACGAAGTACGCCTCGCGCGGCGTGCCGCCCTTGAAGGCGCCCTGGCGGAAGAGCGTGTGCAGGTACGAGGAGGCGGCGAGCCGGATCTGCTGCCACAGGTTCTCGTCGTTGGGTTCGAACACCACCCACTGCAGGCCGCGCTGGAGGCTCTCCTCCACATGGAGGGCGAGCCGGCGCACCGGCACGTACTTCCACTCGCTTTCGAGGGCGTCGGAGCCCTCCAGCGTGCGTGCGCCCCAGACGACCGGGCCGGTCACCGGGAAGGTGCGCAGGCAGTTGACGCCGAGCGGGTTGAGCAGCCCGGTCTCGCGGTCGGTCAGGTTGACGGTGAGCGAGTGCACGCCCGCGAGCCGCGCCTCGGTACCGGCCGGGGCCTTCCACACGCCACGCTCGGAGTCGGTGCGGGCGATGACGCCGGCGACCGCGCCGGACGGCGGGAAGGAGCGCAGCCGGCCCGTGAGCGGGTCGGTGAGCTGCAGGTGCGGGAAGTACAGGCCCGCGTGGTTGCCGCGCACGGCGTCGAAGGCGGCGAGCCCGGCGCGTGCGGTGTCGACGCTGACCCAGGTGCTCGGCGCGTCGACCAGCAGGAAGATCCGCCGCTCCGCGCACAGCCGCTGGGCGGCCGAGATGAGGGTGAGGGCGTCCTCGGTCTTCTCGTACGCCGCGAGTTCCGGCAGCGCCAGCAGGTTGACGTCCGCGACGCCGCGCAGCGCCTGGATGCCGCTCTTGTCGCCCTCGGAGCCGATGAGGTCGCGCGGGCCGGGTGCCTCGCCGTCCTCGCCGCCCTCCAGCGGGAAGACCGGCGGGTTGACGGAGGCTTCCAGACCCAGGTCGTTGGCGCACTCGCCGAGGAAGCGGACGACGTCCTCGGGGTCGGTGGAACCGGCGACGACCTGGACACGGCGGCCGAAGGCGGTGACCTCGGCGCCCGCGAAGGCGTGCTTGCCGGGCGCGTCGGGCAGGGCGCGCAGCTTGCGTTCGAGTAGCAACGCCAACTCGGCGACACTGCAGGGTGCTTCGCCGTCGCAGCCGGGGTCGTAGAGCGTGAACTCGCGCTCGACCTCGCCGATCTTGACCGTCAGGTCGACCGCGAGGTTAGGCAGCTCGTGGCCGAACGGCTTGGAGACGGTGCCGGAGGGGTCGGGGCGGCCCTCGCCGACGACCTCGACTCGGATCAGCTTCGAGCCCGCGTTGATCACGGTCTGCGCGTAGCGGCCGTGCGAGGTGTCCATGGACAGGCCGGTGAAGCTCTCACGGGCCTCGCCCTTGGCGTCGTAGACGCGCAGGTTGAAGGTCTCGTCGGGGCACGGCGTGTCGTGGTCGACGGCGACCCGCAGGCCGTTGCCCCAGACGCCGGGCTCCTTGGCGTGCACCTCGAGGACCGGGCCCTCGCTGTGGCCCTCGGTGGACTTGAGGGTGACGCAGGCGGCCTTGCCGCTGCCGGCCTTGGCGACACGGACGATCACCGCGACGGTGCCGCCGTTGCCGAAGAACTGGTGGACCGCGTAGCCGACTGCGCTCTGGGCGCTCAGGCCGCCGAAGCGGCGCTCGAACTCCGTGAAGCTGGTGACGCGTACCGGCTCGTTGAGCGGGCCGCGCCGGGTGTGGCCCACGAAGGCGGTCACGGACGTGGTCAGGGTCGAGATCGTGCGGGTGCTGCTGGGAAGCTCTTCGACGTAGACGCCGGGATACGTCGGCCTGGCGGCGCTCACCGCGCTCATCGGCATTCCCCCTCCTACTCCCTGTCTTGGGCACCGGACAAATGCACCAAGAGATGGCGGAGGGAGACATTCCCTTTTTGGCACGCGAAGACGCCCCCCACACGAGCGACGCTACGACGCACACCGCATTCAGTTCCCCCGTCTGCACCCCGGGCTTGTCGGTCGCCGGGGCCAAGCAATGCGCTTGTGACTCCTGATGCTCAAGTGCTCAATCCACCTTGGTGCGTGGGAAGTTGACGGAGCAAGGTGCCTTCAGGCCAGCCCGGCAGGGGGTTTGGTGAAGACCCCCTCCCGGCATCCGCACATCGCACCTGCGCGCCCCGGCCAGGTGGTTCACGGAATCTGCACAGCGGTGTCGCCGCGAAGCGCCCTGAGGGCTCCCGTCGGGCCGGAATCCGTTCACCGAGCCCGTTCGACTGGTCGCACGCACGTACGACCTCCCCGAGTCGCACACAACACGTCTTGGCCGGTTTTCCGGGGGTGACGCGAACTCGATCCATCACCCACCCCGCGGGGCCGGGTGAAATCCGCCAGCCATGTCTTGACATGCGACGGAAACGATTCTTAGCTGAACCGAGCATTTAGATGTGTGAAATGTGTTCATACATGCGAACGCACAGGATGAACCAGCCGAGCCGACCCCACCTTCGAGGGAGACATGAAGTTCCAAGGAGTGCTGTTCTTTCCGGTCACGCCGTTCGGCGCGGACGGATCGCTGGACGAGGAACGGCTCGCCCAGCACATCGAGTCCGGGGTCACCGCGGGCGCGGGCGGTGTGTTCGTCGCCTGCGGCACCGGCGAGTTCCATGCGCTGACGCCGGATGAGATCGAACAGGCCACGCGGGTCGCCGTGCAGACGACCGCCGGACGTGTCCCCGTCCTGGCCGCGGCGGGGGCCCGCTCCCGGTGGCGCGCGACCAGGCCGCCCGTATCGAACGCGCCGGCGCCGACGGCATCCTGTTGCTGCCCCCCTACCTGGTGACGGCGCCGCAACGAGGCCTGGTGCGCTACGTCGAGGAGGTCATCGGGGCGACCGGACTGCCGGTGATCTTCTACCAGCGCGGCACCGCCCGCGTCACCGCGGAGACGGCGGCCGAGATCGCCGCCCTGCCGCAGGTCGTCGGCCTCAAGGACGGCATCGGCGACATCGAGCGCATGCACCGCATCGTCCGGGCCGTACGCGCCCTGCCCGGCGGCGCGGACTTCCAGTTCTTCAACGGCCTGCCCACGGCGGAGATGACCGCGCCCGCCTACCGCGGCATCGGCGTCGAGCTGTACTCCTCGGCCGTGTTCGCCTTCGCTCCGGAGATCGCACTGGCCTTCCACCAGGCCCTGGCGCGCGACGACCGGGAGTTGGTCACCACGCTCCTCGACGAGTTCTACGGCCCCCTCGTCGAACTCCGCGACGAGGTCCCGGGATATGCCGTTGCGCTCGTCAAGGCCGGAGTGAACCTCCGGGGCCCGGACGTCGGCGGCGTCCGGGCGCCGCTGCTCGACCCGGCGCCGGAGCATCTCGCCCGGCTCGCGAAACTCATCGACCTCGGCCTGGAGGCGGTCCGCGCATGAGCACCGGCGTCGGCACCCGGATCCGCGAGCTGATCGTCACCCCGATCGCCTTCCGCGATCCGCCCCTGCTCAACTCCAACGGCGTCCACGAGCCGCTCGCCCTGCGCGTCGTCCTCCAACTCGTCCTGGAGGACGGCACGGTGGGCCTCGGCGAGTCCCCGGGTGGCGTCGCCCGCCTCGAGCGGCTTCAGGCGGCGGCGAACGCCGTCGTCGGCATGGACGTCTTCGACACGACTGCCGTCACGGTCGCGATCGACGCCGCCCTGCTGCCGACCGTGCCCAGCTCACACGAGCGCGGCTGGACCACCTCGGCGGTGGAGGTCGCCTGCCTCGACGCGCAGGGCAGGCTCCTCGGCCGCCCGGTCAGCGACCTGCTCGGCGGCAAGGTCCGCGACGCCGTGCCCTTCGCGGCCTACCTCTTCTACAAGTGGGCCGAGCACCCGGCTCTCGACGGCCGCCCGGCGGTCGGCGACGACTGGGGCGAGGCGCTGGATCCCGCCGGCATCGTCGAGCAGGCGCGGCTGATGCAGCAGCGTTACGGCTTCAGCTCGTTCAAGCTCAAGGGCGGGGTGTTCCCACCCGACGAGGAGATCGCGGCGATGAAGGCCCTGGCCGAGGCCTTCCCCGGACAGCCGTTGCGGCTGGACCCCAACACGGCCTGGACAGTGGAGACTTCACGGCACGTCGCCCGTGAACTGGACGGCGTACTGGAGTACCTGGAGGATCCCGCCGCGACCATCGCCGGCATGGCGGAGGTGGCGAAGGACTCGCCGCTCCCTCTCGCCACCAACATGTGCGTGATCGCCTGGGAGCATCTGAGGCCGGCGATCGAGCAGCACGCGATCCAGGTGCTCCTCACCGACCACCACTACTGGGGCGGACTGCGTCGCACCCGTGAACTGGCCGCGGTCTGCGAGGTGTTCGGCATCGCCCTGTCGATGCACTCCAACTCGCACCTGGGCATCAGCCTCGCCGCGATGACCCACGTGGCGGCGGCCATCCCCAACCTCGACCACTCCTGCGACACGCACTACCCGTGGAACTCGGCCGACGACGTGATCGTGCCCGGCGCTCTGGAGCTGCGCGACGGCGCGGTCGCGGTCCCCACCGGCCCGGGTCTCGGCGTCGACCTCGACCACGACGCCCTGGACCGGCTGCACCGGCTTTACGTGGATTCCGGGATGCGCTCCCGCGACGACACCGGCTACATGAGACGGATCCGGCCGGAGTACGAGAGCCGGCTGCCCCGTTGGTGAAGTAGTGCTCACTCCCGTGCGAACGCCGCTAGCGTGATCGACCGGCTTCCGCGCGGGAGGAGGAGTGACGGTGGGCGCAGACAGGTCGACGGCCGTGTTGGTCACCGGAGGCAGCGGGTTCGTCGGCAGTCATCTGGTCAAACGGCTGCTGGAGCGCGGGTATCGGGTCCACGCCACGGTACGCAGCACGGCCGCCACGGCGAAGGTACGTCCCCTGCTGGAGATGCAGGAGGCACATCCGGGCCACCTCCACCTGTTCGAGGCGGACCTGTTGGCCGAGGGCTCCTTCGACGAGGCGATGACCGGATGCGCGGTGGTGTTCCATGTGGCGTCGCCGTTCCTCATGCCGGAGAAGATCAAGGACGGCCGCAGGGACGTCGTCGACCCGGCCCTGCTCGGCACCCGCAATGTACTGGCGGCCGTCGAGCGGACACCCACAGTCGAAAGACTCGTCCTCACCTCGACCGTGGGTGCGATCTTCGGCGACTACGCCGACGTACCGGCCATGGACGACGCGGTGCTGTCGGAGCGCCACTTCAACACCACCAGCACGGTGGAGAACAACCCGTACCACTACGCGAAGACGGTCGCCGAACGCGCGGCGTGGGACGCGGAGGCAGCCCAGGGCCGCTGGCGGATGGTGTCGGTCAACCCCGGCCTGATCCTGGGCCCCTCCCTCACCCCCACCTCCGAGTCCGGCAGCCTCTTCCTGCTGGAGGAGCTGTTCAAGGGTTACTTCTTCTACGGCGCACCCGACTTCAGCTTCACCACGGTGGACGTGCGCGAGGTGGCCGACGCGCACATCGCGGCGGCCCGGAACCCGGACGCGAAGGGCCGCTACATCCTCGCCGCCCGGACCATGACGTCCTTCCAGGAGATGTCCCGCATGATCCGGGCCCGCCACCCCCGCGACCTGCGCCTCCCGCGCACCGCGCTGCCGCACTGGCCGGTTCGCGTCCTGGGCCCGGCGTTCGGGCTGAGCCAGGACTACATCCGCAAGCACCTCGGCATCCGGTTCCAGGTGGACAACAGCCGCAGCGTGAACGAGCTGGGCATCACCTACCGTCCGATCGAGCAGACGGTCCTCGATCATTACGAAGCGTGGCGAAATCAGCGCGCCGCGAAGTGAATCCGGTCTCTTTCTCACGCAGAGCGTCGAAGGTCACAAAAACGTATCGGACATTTCACATGTCAATCTTCACGCGGGGCTCACAAGTTGGTTAGGTTACGCATCGGACCGCACGACGACCTCCGGCGAACCCCGCCGGGACGCGCGGCCTCCGCCGAGTCCGGTGCGTGCCCGCAAGGGTCCACTGGAGCCGGGGACCCAACCGAAAATGGGGTGAATCGGCCCAACCGCCCTTCGGGGCGTGGGCCGTAGGGCACACCTTCCGGAGACGACCGCCCGAACCCTCCCCCAGTGCCTGAACGGCCTGGGCGGGACCCCCACCGCTAACCCGGTAGGCGGAGTACGGAAGGAGTACGTCACCCATGGCGCCGGAACGCACCGCGCGTCCGGGGGCTCTGAGCCTCCCTGGCATGCGCAATTCCGCACTCGCGTCGGCAGCCCTGACCTCTGTGGCGCTGCTCGCCCAGACGGCCAACGCTGCTCCTTCTGCCGCGGACGAGGCGCCGAGCCGCGAGGAGGTCAGCCGGCGGGTCAGCTCCCTCTACGACCAGGCCGAGTCGGACACGGGGACCTTCAACGCCACCCGCGCGGCGGCGACGGGGGCGGGGGCGCGCACCGACCGGCCGACGGACACCGCACGCCGGGCCGCCCCCGCCGCCGTCCCCCGTGACGGCGAGAGCAGGCGCAGCGACCCCGCGCTCGACAGCGTCGCGCGACAGTGGTTCGACGCCGCCCGGGCGAAGGTGGGTCCGATCGTTCCGGCACTGCTGCCGACCGACCGGATTCCCGAGGGCCCCGCCGGGACGCGGTCCCAGCGCCCGGCGAACGGCCCCGATCAGGCGCGGGAGCCGTCGGGCCGCAGCGCCCTGGAGCTGCCCGCCGCGCCGGTCACCGAGCTGACGTCCGGTACGGCCACCCGGACGGCTGCCGTGGCCGAGCTGACCGCCGGGCCCGTTGCCGCACTTCCCGCCGCTTCGGAGGCACATCAGCAGACGACCGCCGGGAGCGCCCTCGCCCTGCCCGTCCCGGCCGCCGAACCCACGGCCGAGCCGCAGGAGCGGTCCGCGCTGCGCACGACCAAGGAGCAGAACCAGCGCAAGCTCGACCAGGCACGCGCCTTGCTGTCCGCGTACAGCGCGCGGCAGAGCGCGCCGCTCGCGGCGATCGAGGCGGCGCCGGTAACCGACACCTGGGGTGGCACGCCGCCCCAGGTCCAGCCGTCGGCCGACGCACAGTGGCAGGCACTGCGGGCGCAGGGGCCGGCCGACCTCACCACGGTCCCGGCCGGCACGACGGCCTGGGCCGCGCCGACGCCCTGGACCGGCACACCGGATCCGCTCACCGACCCGCTCCCGGCGGTCATCGCGAACCAGGCCATCGCCACGGGCCCGACCGCAACCACGAGTGCGGCAACCGCTGCTGCTGCCGACCCGGTACTCGAGACGAATCCGGTGCTCGACACGAACCCGTCCCTCGACACGAGCGCCGCCCTCACGTCAACGGGCCCGCAGGACACCCGGGCCCTGCGCGCCCTGGACTTCGCCCGCGCCCAGATAGGCAAGCCCTGTGTCTGGGGCACGACGGGCCCGGAGGCCTACGACGGAGCAGGCCTCACCCAGGCCGCCTGGAAGGCCGCGGGCATCGCCCTCCCCCGCACCGCACCGGAACAGGCGACCGCCGGCCGTGGCATCGCCGTCACCTACGCCGAGCCCGGTGACCTGATCCTGTTCCATGCAGGCCACGTCGGCATCTGCTCCGGAACCGGCACGATGATCCACGCCCCCGGCCCGGGAACCTCCATACGCGAGGAGTCGATCTACTACGCAGGAGAGTCGGCGATCCACAGCGTGATCCGGCCCGCCTGAGCCGCCTGTCGGCCGCCGTTACGGGACGCGCGGGGCCGGCCCGCTCCTGCCCCGCACCACGAGCTTGGGATCCAACACGGCCTCGCGCGGCTCCAGATCCGGCTTCTCCAGACGCTCCACGGCGAACCGCACCGCGTACCCGGCCATCAGCACCGCGTCCTGACGGACCGTCGTCAGACCGATCGGCATCAGTGGTCCTCGCCCGACGAGACCGAGCGGCAGGCCGCCGTCCGCTACTGGAAGCGGATGATCGAGATCACCGTGGAGCTCGAATGTCCGCTCATGAACTCGGAGTTCAACGGCCGTCCCGAGCAGGCCGCGGAGAGCGAGGCGGCCTTCTGGCGCTCGCTGGAGGAGCTGCTCCCGCGCACCCGGACGACTTCTCCGAGGAGAACATCCCTGCCGTCGACCTGGTGCGCGCGATCAACGAGCCGTGGGTGAACTACCTGTACTGCGCCCCGCACTCCTTCCACCTCTGCGGGCACTCGGAGGCCGGCGCCGACATCGCGGCGATGATGCGCTACGCCGGCGACAAGTTCCGGCACGTGCACATCGCGGACTCCTTCAACCACAAGGGTTCGTCCGGTCTGCGCTACATCCTCAACCCGCCCGGCACTCCCGCCCGTATCCACCAGCACCTGGACATCGGTCAGGGCGAGGTCGACTGGGACGCCTTCTTCGGCACGCTGCGCGAACCGAACTTCGACGGCGTGGCCACGGCCTGTGTCTTCGCGTGGGAGGAGCAGGCCGAGGAGTCGTCGGCGTTCATGCTGGACCGCATCCGCAAGGAGTTGGGGAAGTAGGAGTGGACGGGCGTCGCGGGGCCCGCCCCCTCCGTGGCGCCGGCCGCCCCCTCGACGGCCGGCGCCCGATTCACCCACGGCCTTCGGACGCCCTGCGGTCCGGCCCGCGCTGCGCCAGCCACAGGGCCACCTCCTCCGCGATCGGCTGCCCGGTCTCCAGCTCGACGAAGCCGAACTGGCCGCTCTGGTTGCACTCCAGGAACCACCAGATGCCGTCCTCGTCCTCGGCGAAGTCGAAGGCCGCGTACGCCAGTCCGGCGAGGGTGACGTACTCGTGCACCGCCTTGCCGATGCGGTCGGGGACCGGGACCGGCTCCCAGGCGTGCCCGGTGTCGCCGTACCGTCCGTCGATCTGGCCGGGTTCGGCGATCTTCCGCGCGGCGAACATCCGGCTGCCGACGGCGGTCAGCCGGATGTCGGCCCGCTTGGAGACGTACCGCTGGAGCAGCGCGGGACCGGCCGCCACGGTGGTGAAGTCCGCGTCGGGACCGACGAGGGTGGTGGGCAGGGTCAGCGCGGGGTTACCGGGCGGCGGTCCCGAGGCGGACTTCACCACCACGTCCCGGTACTCCTCGGCGAACTCCCGGGCCAGCCGGGGTGACGTGGTGAACACCGTCGGCGGCACGGCGAAGCCGCTGAGGTGGGCGACCCTCAACTGCCAGGGTTTCAGGCGGGCCTGGTCGGCGTTGCGCGGATGGTTCATCCATCGTGCGGTGGCGGAGTGGAGCATCCCGTACAGCGCCTGCCGGGTCTCGGCGGTCAGCCATTCCGACGGGTGGGCGGCGTGTGCGGCCGGTTCGCCGGGCCTGCGCACCCAAATGGAGCGCAGGCCCCCCATGCTGAGCACATGTCCGTTGACGGACAGGTGGCCGTCGAAGTCGCCGTGGGCGTAGTCGGCGGACAGCACGGCCTTGCCCGGCAGGTCGGCGGGGTCCAGTCGCATCACGGGCGTCCCCGTCGCGTGCAGCCTGGCCACCACCATGTCGGCGGTCACGTCCTCCTCGGACGTCAGGATCAGTACGGTCATGCTCGCACGGTCGTCAGTCGTCGAAGTGGGTCGCGGAGCCCGCGGTCGACGTCGTCGTGCCGACCGCGAGCAGGAGGTCCGGGTCGCTGACGGCCGGGCGTCCGTCGGGCAGCACGTTCAGCTGCCGCGCCGGGTCGAAGTGATACGGCGTCACCGCGAGGGAGATCCCCTTCGGAAAGGCGTACTTGAGGGTGAACGGTTGCACTTTAAACCTCCATGGCGTGTTGTTTTGAATTACCGTCACTTACGCGCGGCTTGCGTAAGGAATTCATCACTTTCCGCCACATCGGCGTGAACGTAATCACACCCTTCACAGGAAACCCAAAGGCTTCTCGACCCGTCAGGCCTTCGGCGTCCGCGCCCGCAGTTCGCGCAGCAACCGCGGTGCCGCCTCGACGAGTTGATCCAGCTGGTGGTCGATCAGCGGGATGAACTCGTCGAGCGAGTCGGCGAGGGACTCCGGGATCTCCAGCAGGTAGCGGTAGCCGTTCTCGGCGTCCGGATCGTCGACGCCGATGTCCGACTCGACGGAGAACGCCTCCGGCGACATCCCCACCACCAGGCTGCACAACATCTCGCGGCCGTCCTCGAGAGTGAGCGTCACAGCCAGGACCTGCGTCCCCGGAATGGCGCCGTACCTCGCGAACTCCCGCCAGGTGATGTCGGGTTGGTGCTCCAGGAACAGTTCGTACGCCAGTTTCCTGAGCCGCTTCGCGGCACTCCACTGGGCGATGGGCAGACGCTGGGCGTCGCGATCGGCTGTGTCCACGGGCCGATCATAGGAGCCGGCAACTCCGGCACGCCCTGGCAGAGCGCCCGCGGCCGGACCGGTCCCCCGCTCGACCGGCCGGCGGCGGTGCAGCCGTCAGCGGAAGGCGCGCCCGTCCGCGTGGAGCGGGGCCGAGAGGCGGATGGTGATGAACTCGTTGTCGTCGGCCCTGCCCGCCGTACGGCCGGACGAGAAGGGGAAGTTGTTGTCGTTGAGGACCGCCAGTGTGCGGTCGTCGACGAGGTTCACGTCCTCGATCGTCTGGAACGGGAAGCGGAAGGTCTTCCCGAAGCCGCCGAGCCCCTTGGGGTCGGCGATGTCCAGCAGGTCGGCGACGAGGGTCTTGTCCATCAGGCCGTCGCCGTCCCGGTCACGGGTGTCGGCCAGGTAGATGCGCTTGAACCGGGCGGTGTCGCCCTGTCCCCCGTCGCGCTCGATGACCAGGAAGCGGTGCCGGTCCACGGCGATGGCGTCGCCGATGGCGTTCGCGGTCGACTCCAGGCGGTAGACGAACCTCTTGCCGGTGTAGCCGCGCTTACGCAGGTCGAACTCGCTGAAACGCAGGTCGCCAGGCGTGTCGCCGGTAACCGTGCCTTCGAGGAGCGGGTAGAGGCGCCGGCCGTCCACGGAGCGGATCATGCCCTCGAAGCCCTTGCTGCTCGCTATGTTCGGCTGGGCGCCGTTCAGGTAGGGGTTCTCCGGCGCCTTCACCCCGTCGAGCGCGACGGGGGCCTCCAGGAGGCGGCCACGGGCGGAGAAGTGCAGCAGCCAGGGGCCGAACTCGTCGCCCATCCAGTACGTCCCGTCCGGCATCCGCACGATCGACTCGACGTCGAAGTCGGCGCCGGTGAGCACCCGGTCGGCCCGCGTGAGCGCGAACGGCACGTTGCGGTCGGGGTCGCTCAGGTTGAACCCGCCGAGCACCTTGACCTTCCCGGTCCGCGTGTCCGGCTTGATGCGGTGGACGCGGAGAAGGAAGTCGGCGCTGTTGGCCTTGTTGCCGTACCCGTTGTCCGAGAGCGCGTCGAAGGTGCCGTCACGCCGGTTCACGACACCGCTGAATCCCTGCACCGGCTGGTGTGCGAACGGCGCCGCGATCCCGTTGAAGGGGCCGGCCCCGATCGCCGAGCCGGACGGCTCGCTGCCCGGCACGAACGTCTCGGCCGGCAGTGACGCGAAGCCGGTCAGTGTGGCCCGGCCGAAGTCCCGTCCGCCCGGATCGGCGACGGCGGGAGCTGCGAGGGAGACGGTCAGCGCCGCGGCACTGACCATGATCGAAGTTCTTCTCATGGCGCGCACGGTAAGTGCATCGGGTGACGGATGTGCCAACGACAGACGTCCTGCCGGTTCAGGGCGTCGGCATCCCACCGCCCTGGAGCCGCTCCAGGTCGGAGGGGCGGACCTGGATGACTAGGAGGGCGATCACCGCGGCGATGGCCGTGAAGATCGCGGCCACGATGAAGGCGGCCGAGACCCCCGAGGTCAGGATCTCGTCGGCGTACTGCGACGGCAGCTGACCGGTGCGTTCGAAGCGCAGCCGCTCCAACGGGGTCGCCTGGGACAGGAACGCGGGGATCTGCTTCTCGGCCTCGTTGTTGCTGGCCGTACCGAACGTCGTGACCAGGATGGACAGTCCGAGGGAGCCGCCGACCTGCTGGGTGGCGTTGAGGAGTCCGGAGGCGGCACCCGTCTCCTGGGTGGTCACGTTGGACAGCGCCATCAGGGTCAGGGACACGAACTCCATGCCCATGCCGAGACTGAAGACGAGCATCGGGCCGAGAATGCTGCCCGCGTAGGTGGAGTGGACGTCGGTCAGGGTCAGCCAGCCCAGGCCCGCGGCGGCCAGGATCGCGCCCGTCACCATGAACGGCTTGGGACCGTACTTCGGCAGGAGCTGCGAGGCGATCCCCGCGCCCACCGCGATGACCGCACTCACCGGCAGGAAGGCCAGTCCGGCCTCGAGCGGGCTGAAGTTCAGCACGTCCTGCACGAAGAGCGTGAGGAAGAAGAACATGCCGAAGATCGCGGCGGCCAGGCTCAGCATCATGCCGTACGTGCCCGCCCGGTTGCGGTCGGCGAACATGTGCAGCGGGGTGATGGGCTGTCTGGAGCGCTGCTCGACCAGCACGAACAACAGCAGGAAGACGACGGCCGCCCCGAACGCGGCCAGGGTGAACGCGTCCCGCCAGCCGTCCTGCGCGGCCCGGATGAACCCGTACACCAGCAGCACCATGCCGATGGTGGAGGTCAGCGCGCCGGCGATGTCGAAGTGCCCGGCGTGGCGTTCGGACTCCCGGATCCAGCGCGGGGTGGCGAGCACGATCAGCAGCCCGATGGGCACGTTGACGAACAGCACCCAGCGCCAGTTGAGCCACTCGACCAGCATGCCGCCTGCCAGCAGCCCGATCGCGCCGCCGCCCGCCGAGACCGCGGCGAAGACACCGAACGCCCTGTTGCGTTCGGGCCCTTCACGGAAGGTGGTGCTGATCAGGGCGAGGGAGGTCGGGGACGCGATGGCGCCGCCGACACCCTGCAGGGCGCGGGCGGCGAGGAGTTGCCAGGAGTTCTGGGACAGTCCGCCGAGCAGCGAGGCGAGGACGAAGAGCAGCACTCCGAAGACGAACACGCGCCGTCTGCCGAGGATGTCGCCCATCCTGCCGCCGAGCAGGAGCAGCCCACCGAAGGTGAGGGTGTAGGCGTTGACCACCCAGGACAGGCTCGTCGTGGAGAAGTCGAGCGAGCGCTGGATCTCCGGCAGGGCGATGTTCACGATGGTGATGTCGAGCACCACCATCAGCTGGCACGAGGCGATGACCAGCAGCGCCATACCGCTGCCACGGCCCTCGCCCCGCTCCGTCTCCTGCGGGGTGGTCCGTGCTTCGGGTGTCGGCTCGGGGTTGCTCATGGCATCGCGCCGTGGCGGGGGTTCGGTGGCTGGTTCCCGCCACCATTCGACCGTACGCCGCTGCCGGACGGGCCTCCAGTCGATCACGGGGCCGCTCCGGGGCACCACGGCATCCGCAGGTCGGCGGGCGCCGCGGATCAGGCCCGTCCGACAGCGGCACAGCTACGAGCGGCGAGTGCAGGGCGCGCATGAACGGTGAGGAGCGCCAAGTCGGTTGGTCGGCCGGCAGGGCGAGGTCCAGAGGGGAGAACCGCAGCCGCTCCAGGGCGGGCTCCGCGTCCGGGCCCGCGTCGAGGATCCGCCACATGTCCATGAGGGCGTCGTCGCCCTGGGAACCGGGGAAGCCGAGCAGATGGGTGGCCACCATCAGCGGCAGAGGCAGCGGCCGGGAGAACTGCGCGGACAGGTCCGCCCCACACTCGTGCCGCTGCCCTGCCCTGCCCTGCCCGACCAAGGTGATCAGGTCGTCGGTCCCACCTGGGATTCCATCGTCCTGCCACCCTCCGGCACTCCTCGCAACGGCGCACTGCCGTGCAGTAGCCGACAAGGCTCGGGTCCCTGTCCCAGCTCTCCCGCGCGGGTGCACGACGGGTGCGGCGGACGTCAGCCACCCGTCGGCGGGATGTTCTGGTTGGCGCGGAAGAAGTTGTCCGGGTCGTAGGTGTGCTTGGTCGCGGCAAGGCGGTCGAAGTGGCCGCGGTAGGTGGCCCGGACGCGGTCCGTGCTCTCGGCCTCGCCGATGAAGTTGACGTAGGAGCCACCCATGGAGTGCGGGTGCAGGTCGGTCCAGTAGTCGACGCTCCACTGCCGGATCAGGTCGGCGTTGGCGGGGTCCGGGTCGATGCCGGCGATCACTCCGGACCAGACGGCGTCCCGGTAGGCCCAGGCCGTGTCGTCGGGGCCGACCTGGTGGGCCGCCGCGTCCACGGGGTACAGGTGCATCAGCGACAGCTCGGTCGGGATGTTCTCGCCGTACTTGTGGTGCACTTCGATCGCGGCGTCGGAGATCGAGTCGAAGAAGTCGCCGCGCCAGTACCACTGGTAGCCCTTGGGGATCAGCTCGTCGAACATGCCCTGCAGGCCGGGGTAGGGCATGGGCGTGGTGAAGTGGAAGGCGGGCGGCGCCGGTTCGTTCACCGCGGTCAGTGCCTGCTCCAGGCGGTCGCCCTGCAGGTCACCGGTGTAGCACCAGACGACGCCGCACATCTTCTGCCCGTGGATCGGCTCGGGGAACGGCGGCCCGGGCGGGATGACGAAGACGCTGAAGAAGCCGTACAGGTCCTGCGGCGCCGCGGGCATGAACTCGCGGTACCAGCGCAGCACTTCGGGTGTGCGATCGACCGGCCACACCGTCACCGCGACCCCGACCGTGTCCACCGGGTGCAGCCGGAAATTGAACGACGTGACGACGCCGAAGTTCCCGCCGCCGCCCCGCAGCGCCCAGAACAGGTCCGGGTGCTCCTCCTCCGAGGCGGTGACGAACGTTCCGTCGGCGAGGACGACATCGGCGGACTGGAGGCTGTCGATGGTCAGGCCGTACTTGCGGGTCAGGTAGCCATGGCCGCCGCCGAGGGTGAGCCCGCCCACGCCCGTCATCGAGATGATGCCGGCCGGCACGCCCAGGCCGAAGGTGTGGGCGGCATGGTCCAGGTCGCCCAGCTGCGCGCCGCCGGCGACCTGTGCGGTCATCGCGGCGGGGTCGACGCGCACCCCGCGCATGGTCGACAGGTCGAGGACGAGCGCGTCGTCGACCAGGCACAGCCCCGGTCCGCTGTGGCCGCCGCCCTTCACCGCGAGCTCGACTCCGGTCTCCCGGGCGAAGGAGAGCACGGCCCGCACGTCCGCCGCGTCCACGCACTGCGCGAACGCCGCGGGGCGCCGGTCGATCATGGCGTTGTAGATGCTGCGGGCCGCGTCGTAGCCCGGGTCCTGCTCCGTGATGACGGGCCCCCGCACCGCCTCACGTAGACCTTCGAGTGCCGTTCCGTTGATGCCGCCCATGACCGGACCCCTCTGTGTGGCTACGGTGAGCCGCGGACGGATGACGGCGCTCGACGTCCGGGCGGGCAGCGGGGGCGTGGTGCGCGGGTCCGTTCGCACCTCGTGCAGATGTCGGCAGAGCGCACCGGCCCCGCCACATCTCAGTCTTCACCCAGCCATGGACGGCCGCACGTCGGCGGCAGCGGTAGGTTTCCTCGTCCGCCCGGTGTCAGACCAACTCCTCGGCGGACCTCGCCCCTTGATCGCGGAGCCACCCGGCCAGCGTGGCGTGGCCCGAGCGCTCGGCGGCGTCCAGCGCGGTCAGCCGGTCGTAGCCGATCCAGTTGACGTCACCGCCGCGTCGCAGCAGGTAGTCGGCCATCTCCTGCTGCCCACCATGACAGGCGCACCACAAGGCGGCGGTGATGTCCTGCGCGGCGGGCGGCTCGGACTCGGACGTGAAGCACGCGGCCACCCGGTCGGCTTCGCCGAGGGCGGCGGCCTGCCACAGGTTGGCCCGGGCGCCGCGTGCGACCAGCCGCCGTGCGCTCTGCCACTGCCCGAAGGCCACCGCGTCCGCCAGCGGCGTACCGTCACCGATCACCCCGCCGTCCGCCTCTATGTCCGCGCCCAGGTCGAGGAGGGTGTCGAGGACGGGCACGTCGTCGCTGCTGGCCGCCCAGTGCAGCGGGGTCTCGCGGTGTGCGCCGGTGAACCGGGCGTTGACGTCCGCCCCCGCCTCTACCAGCGCCGTCACCGTGCCGGGACCGTTGGGCACGTGGCCGGGCCAGTCGGTTGCCACGTGCAGCAGGGTCCGCGTGCTCTTCATGTTGCCCACTCGCGCCGTCGCCAGTCCCGGATGCGCGGTGAGCAGGTCCCGCAACGCCGCCACGTCGCCGGTCCGGATCGCTTCGACGCAGGCACGGGCCAGCGGAGCGGTCGTATCGATCAACATCGGGTCACCTCCCTGGTCCCCACCTGCATAACACGGCCCACTGACAACACCTCCGGCGGCAGCGCACGGCGGCCCCTGCCCCGCAGCCCCCGAGCACCCCTCTGTTACGCTCCCCGGGCCTCCCGCGGGGGAAGTCCGGTGGGAGTCCGGCGCTGACCCGCAACGGTGTGCGTGGGGACCTGTGCGGTCCGTCGCGTGAGCCCGATTGCCCGTGGTGGGTGCGACCCGTTGACTGCTCGCCGCGGACTGCGAGAGGGGACCGCGCGGCCGGCACGGTCGCACGGGCTGCCTCCTGCTCGACGTTCACAGGCGGCCCCCAGGCGAAGGACCGCCCGCACGTGCACCGAAGTCCGCTCCGGACACCGACACCGATACCGAGATCCGGTCCGTCACGGCTGTCCGTGGTGTCCCTCGTCCCCGGCCTGACCCTGCTCCTGCTCGTCTCGCTCCTGTGCGGCGTGGGGCTCGGAGCCGCCGGGATCGGATGGGGCGAGGTCCTGCGACTGCTCGGGGCCGGGCTGACCGGCGGGACGATCGCCGGCCAGGACGTCGCCGCGTACACGATCGTCTGGGAGATCCGGCTGCCGCGGGTCGTGCTCGGCGCGGTCGTCGGGGCCGGGCTCGCGGCCGTCGGCGTGGCCGTGCAGGCGATGGTGCGCAACGCGCTCGCCGACCCGTTCGTGCTGGGCATCTCCTCCGGCGCCGCGGTGGGCGCCAACGCCGTGATCCTGCTCGGCGCGTTCGCGGGGCTCGGGGTCTGGGCGCTGTCCCTGTCCGCCTTCGCGTCGGCGCTCGCGGCGATGGCGCTGGTGTACGCAGTGGCCCGGTCGCCGCACGGGCTCACCCCGCTGCGGCTGATCCTGACCGGGACGGCACTGGCGTACGGCTTCGAAGCCGTCACCACCGTCATGGTGTTCGGCGCGGCCCGCGGCGAGGCGGCCCGCTCGGCGATGATGTGGCTGCTGGGTAGCCTCGGCGGCGCGACCTGGGCCCAGGTGCCGCTGGCCGCGGTGACCGTGGCGGCGGGATGGGCGTGGCTGCGCCTGCGGGCCGAGGCGCTCAACGCCCTGGCGATGGGGGACGAGACGTCCGCCGCGCTGGGCGTCCGGCCGGGGCGGCTGCGCAGGGAGCTGTTCCTCGTCACCGCGGCCGTGACCGGCACGGTGGTCGCGGTCAGCGGCGCCATCGGATTCGTCGGGCTGATGGTGCCGCATGTCGTACGGATGCTGGTCGGCGCCGATCACCGGCGGGTGCTGGCCGTGGCGCCGCTCGCCGGAGCCGTGCTGCTGGTGTGGGCGGACCTGCTGTCACGGCTGCTGCTCGCCCCCGCCGAACTGCCCGTCGGCGTGATCACCGCGATGGTCGGAGTCCCCGCCTTCCTGCTGCTGATGCGGCGGGGCGGCTACGCATTCGGAGGCCGGTGACGATGCGGCTCGACATCGAGGACCTGACGGTCGAGGCGGCCGGGGCCAGGATCGTCGAGGACGTCCGGCTCGCCGCGGACAGCGGTGCGTTCGTCGGGCTCGTCGGCCCCAACGGCAGCGGCAAGTCGACACTGCTGCGCTGCGTGTACCGGGCGTTGCGCCCGGCCCGGGGAGTCGTCCGCCTCGACGGGGCCGACCTGCACGCCATGGATCCGCGGGCCACCGCCCGGGAACTGGCGGCGTTGCCGCAGGAGTCGTCCGCCGAGTTCGACTTCACCGTCGCCGAAGTGGTGGCGATGGGACGCCTGCCGCACCGGAACCGCACGGCCGCGCAGGACCGCGACACGTGCGACGAGGCCATGACCCGCACGGGCGTGACGCATCTCGCCGACCGGGGGTTCCTCACCCTGTCCGGCGGCGAGAAGCAGCGCGTCCTGATCGCCCGGGCACTCGCCCAGCAGCCCCGGGTGCTGGTCCTCGACGAACCCACCAACCACCTGGACATCGCCCACCAGTTGGACGTCCTGGCACTGGTGCGCGGTAGCGGCCTCACCGTCCTCGCCGCGCTGCACGACCTCAACCTGGCCGCCGCGCACTGCGACGTCCTCTACGTCGTCGACGGCGGCCGGATCGTGGCCTGCGGGCCTCCGCACGACGTGCTCCGGCCTGCCCTGCTCGCCGACGTGTTCGGGGTGCGCGCCCATCAGGTGCGGCACCCGGAGACGGGCGCGCTGCAGCTCCTTTTCGATCTCCTCCAGCCGTCAAGTGACCCTGTGAATCCCAGTTAGGACCCCATGCGCAAGTTGCTCGCCGCGACCCTCTGCCTCGCGGCCGCCGCCACCGGCTGCGGTGCGAACGTCGAGTCGTCCACGGACGCGAAGTCCACCGCCGTCACTCTCACCAACTGCGGCCGCAAGGTCACCTTCGACAAGGTCCCCGAGCGTGTCGTCACCAACGACGTCGGCATCACCGAGCTGATGTTCGCCCTCGGCCTGGAGGACCGCATGGCCGGGTTCGCCATGCCCGACGACAAGGGCGATCTGAGCTCCGTGCCGTGGAAGGACGGCTACGACAAGGTCAAGTGGCTCTCCAAGGACCAGCTCACCAAGGAGAACGTCGTCGACGCCCGCGCCGACCTCGTCTTCGCCGGCTGGAACTACGGCTTCCGTGAGGACGGCGGCTTCACCCCCGACGCCCTGAAGAAGCTCGGCATCCCGTCGTACGTCCTCACGGAGTCCTGCCACAACGGCCGTACGGAGACCGCGCGCGGCATCATGCCGCCCCTGGAGGCCCTGTACGCCGACCTGACCAACCTCGGGAAGCTGTTCGGCGTCGAGAAGCGGGCCGCCACGCTGATCGCCGACTTCAAGAAGCGGATCGCCGGCGTGCGGGCGAAGGCACCCGAGCCCGCCGACCGGCCGAAGGTCTTCCTGTACGACAGCGGGCAGGACCAGCCGTTCACCTCCGGCCGCTACGCCGCCCCGGAGCAGATCATCAGCGAGGCCGGCGGCGTCAACGTCATGCACGACCTCGAGGACTCCTGGACCACCGTGGGCTGGGAGACCGTAGTGGAACGCGACCCGGACGTCATCGTGATCTGCGACTACGGAGACGTCAGCGCCGAGCAGAAGAAGAAGTTCCTGCTGTCCTACGCGCCGCTGCGCGACGTCTCCGCCGTCAAGCACAAGAGGATCTTCGTCCTCGACTACGTCGACCTGGTCGAGAGCCCCCGCAATCCGTCGGCCATCGACCGGCTCGGCACCTATCTGCGCAAGGTGGCCGAGGAGCGCTGACCGTCGTCCCGTGACCCTTCGAAGTGGCTCGGTCTCCCGTCGCGGTGGACCAGGCGGCCGAGCCGCTGGGCACGGGCCCGCGGCATGAGGGTCCAGGTGCCGTCGCGCTCGCGCAGCGCGGCGGAGTGCCAGGGGGTGGTCCAGGCGTCCGGGGCGTCGAGGAGGCGGATGCCGAACTTGGGGGCGCCGACCGGCTGGGGGTGGATCGACAGGCGTACGGCGTGCGCGTGGTGCTCGGCGATCAGCTCTCCCCAGGCCCGGCTGCGCTGGATGACGCCGTACGCCCGCCGCCGGCACTCCCGCTGGAGAGCGGACCGGGTGCCGGTGAAGTCGGCGGTGTCGTCGACGAGGAAACGGGTGATGCCGCGGTAGAGCGCGAGGGTGGGGGCGTCGGCGCGGACCTCGGCGCGCAGGGCCTCCAGGGTGGGGGCGTAGCGGTCGTGGACGTGGGCGCGCTTGGCGTCGTGGGGGAGGTCGCCGAGGACGTCGCGCAGGTCGAAGACGGACAGGCGTGTCAGGTTCAACTGGCCGATGAGCGCGCTCAGTTCGTCGGAGTACGCGTCGATCCGGTCATCGGGCACGCGGATCAGGTCGCCGAAGACATGGCCGTCGGAGCAGATGACGACACGGGCGCCGGGCGGGTGGATCTTCTCGATCTCGCCGCACAGCGAGTCGAGGAAGGTGAGGGAGAGCCGCTCGCCCATGTCCGGGAGGTGGCCCAGGGTCTTGGCGGGGTTGGGCGACTTGCACGGGAAGCCGGGCAGGGTGAGGACGATGGGGGCGCCCTCCCGCACGAAGTCGGTGATGCGGTGCAGTTGATGCGGGAAGGCCTCGGCCGAGACGCGGTTCGGGTCGGTCGTGCGGTGGTGCGGCAGGAGCAGGTTCAGGATCGCGGCGCCGATGGTCGTGGGCGCTGTGTCCGGAGCGGTCATCAGCGGCATGTCGTTCCTCCGGGGGGCGTGCGGGCATGGCGGCATTGCGCCTCGGCGAGTGAGGCGCTGTCGGTGGGTGGGCTCGGCTCAGCCGGAGTTCGGCTTCACAGCCGTCGGTCGTAGCCGACCGGCAGGCGGCTGGTGCCGCGACCCAGGACGGCCGGGGTCCATTCGATGTCCTCGTCGCCGATGGCGAGGTGCAGGCCGGGCAGGCGTCGGAGCAGGGTGCCCAGGGCGATCTGGAGTTCGGCGCGGGCGAGGGCGGCGCCGGGGCAGAAGTGGATGCCGTGGCCGAAGGCGAGGTGGGGGTTGGGTGAGCGGTCCAGGTCGAGTGCGTCGGGGTCGTCGAAGCGGCGCGGATCGCGGTTGGCCGCGCACAGGGAGACGATCACGGAGTCGCCGGCCGGGATCCCAGTGCCGTGCAGGTCGCTGTCCTGGTCGAAGAAGCGCCAGGTGGTCAGCTCGAAGGCGCTGTCGTGGCGCAGGAGTTCCTCGACCGCGCGAGGCATGAGCGCGGAGTCGTCGCGCAGCCGGGCGAGCTGGTCGGGGTGGCGGAACAGGGCGATCAGGGCCGTGGTGATCTGGTTCGTGACCGGTTCCTGTCCGGCGACGAGTAGCTGGAAGATCATCGAGTCCAGCTCTTCCTGGGACAGTTCTTGCTGGTCGCGGGCCACGACGAGGCGGCTGAGCAGGTCGTCGTCCGGATGTTCCCGCTTGTGGGTGACGACCTCGGCGATGTAGCTCTGCAGCCCCTTCAGCCGGGCTTCGTATTGCGGGCGCCCCGGGTCCGTCGGCCCCACCGGCTGGACGACCTTGCCCCAGTCGCGGTCGAAGCGCGCGGCCAGCTTTCCCGGCAGGCCGATGACTTCGGCGAGGACCCGGAAGGGGAAGTGGGCGGCGAAGCCGGCCACGAGGTCGGCGGGCCCGGCCTCCGGGAGTGCGTCAACGAGCGCGTCGGCCAACTCCTGAAACCGGGGCCGCAGTTGCTCGATCCGGCGCGGTGTGAAGGCGTCCGTCACGAAGCGCCGCATGTGCGTGTGCTTCGGCGGGTCCTGGTGGAGGAGGTGGACCTGGAGCTGCGAGTGCTGCGGCTCGGGCATGATCGAGGCGCGGGCCCGCCAGCGGTCGTTGCCCCGGTCGTGGTTCTTGCCGAGCCGGTCGTCGTTCAGCGCGGCGTGCGCGGCGTCGTATCCGGTGACGAGCCAGGCCTGTACGCCGCTGGGGAAGAGGACCCGGTGGACCGGCCCGGCCTCGCGCATCCGCTCGTACAACGGATAGGGGTTGGCCTTGTACGGGCACCCCGTCAGCGGGACCGGGTCGGCGAGCGGCTGCGTGTCCACGGCCGCAAACGGCTCCTGGTTGGTCATGGATGAGGCTCCTCAGAGGGCGAGTTCGGGCTGGTGGTGGTCCAGCCACAGGGCGAGGTCGACGACGCGTTCGAGGCGCAGGCGGTGGCCCCACTCCAGGTGCTCGGGCGGCGCGTCGAGACAGGGCTTGAGGCGGGTCTCGTCGGCCAGCGCCCGGACCTGCTCCACGGACAGGGCGTCGCGGGCCAGGTCCTGCAGTCCGCGGTTGTAGTCGGGGTGGTGCGTGGCCGGGTAGTGGTTCTTGGGTCGCTGCAGCACCGAGTCGGGCGCCAGCCCCGCTCCGGCGGCGCGCAGCAGGCTCTTCTCCCGGCCGTCGAAGCTCTTCAGCGCCCAGGGCGCGTCGAAGGCGTACTGGACGAGCCGGTGGTCGCAGTAGGGCACTCGGACCTCCAGTCCCTGGGCCATGCTCAACCGGTCCTTGCGGTGCAGGAGTTGGCGCAGCCAGCGGGTCAGGGACAGGTGCT
This sequence comes from Streptomyces sp. NPDC055013, assembly GCF_053608645.1. Classification (NCBI taxonomy): domain Bacteria; kingdom Bacillati; phylum Actinomycetota; class Actinomycetes; order Kitasatosporales; family Streptomycetaceae; genus Streptomyces; species Streptomyces sp. NPDC055013. The sequence continues at coordinate 75,751 of NZ_JBSGVW010000026.1, read as the reverse complement.
GCATCTCGCGTTGCCGGTGTTCGGCGGGGGTTTCGCCGTCGAGGTGCTGGACGGCGGCCAGGGCGTCGCGATAGGTGTCGTCGCGGAACTCGCCGATGCGCAGGCCGAGTTCGGGATTGAGCGGCATGGCGGCCTCGTCGCCGGTGACCAGCAGCCAGGGGAAGGTGGCGGCGGCGAGCGCCTTGGGGTTGTGGAACCAGGGGTAGCCGCCGAAGACCTCGTCGGCGGCCTCGCCGGACAGGGCGACGGTGGAGTGCCGCCGGATCTCCCCGAACAGCAGGTACAGCGAGGTGTCCATGTCGCCGACGCCGATCGGCGAGTCGCGGGCGGCGACCACGGCCTTGCGGTGCTCGGGGTCGAGCAGCGCACGCGGGTCGAGTACGACCGTGCTGTGGTCGGTGCCGATGAACGCGCCGGCCTCGGTGGCGTACGGGGTGTCGTGGCCGGTGCGCAGGACGTCGCCGGTGAACTGCTCGGCCTGGTCGCTGTAGTCGACGGCGTAGGAGCGGATGCGGGCGTCGGGTCCCTCTCGCAGGCGGAGTTCGTCGGCGAGCAGGGCGGTGAGCACGGTGGAGTCGATGCCGCCGGAGAGCAGGCTGCACAGCGGGACGTCGGCCTCCAACTGGCTGCGGGCGGCGGCTCCGACGAGGCTGCTGATCCGGTCCACGGTGACGTCCTGGTCGTCCTCGTGGGCACCGGCCTCCAGCTGCCAGTAGCGGCGTTCACGGATGCCGTCCCGGTCCAGGACCAGCAGCCCGCCCGGCTCGACCTCCCGCACGCCGGACCACACCGTCGGCCCGGTGTTGAACAGGAGGCTGTACGCCTCCCGCAGCCCGTCCGCGTCCACCCGGGGCCGTATCTCGGGGTGCCGGAAGAGCGCCTTGGGCTCGGAGGCGAAGGCCAGGCCTCCGTCGACGGCCGCCCAGTACAGCGGTTTCACGCCGAGCCGGTCGCGGACGAGGAGCAGCCGCTCGGCGCGCTCGTCCCAGACGGCGAACGCGAACATGCCGTCCAGGTGGCCGGCCACGGCCTCGCCCCACTCGGCGTAGGCGCGCAGCACGACCTCGGTGTCGCTGCGGGTGCGGAACACATGTCCGCGGCCTCGGAGTTCGGCGCGCAGGGCGTGGTGGTTGTAGATCTCGCCGCTGTAACTCAGCACGGTCGTCGGCTCGTTCGGCCGGTCGGTCATCGGCTGTACGCCGCCTTCGAGGTCGATGACCGCCAGGCGGCGGTGGCCGATCGCGGCACGCTCGCCCAGCCATACGCCCCCGGCGTCGGGGCCGCGCCGGGTGAGCTCGGCGGTCATGGCCTCGATGACCGGGGCCTGGCTGCGGACGTCCTGGTGAAAGGACGCCCAGCCGGTGATTCCGCACATGGGGACTCCTGGATCAGGTCGAGACGGTGTCGGTGGTGCGCCCGGGCACGGCGGCGTCCCGTCGGCCGGGGAGGGAGAGGAGGGGTACGGCGAGACAGGCGGCCACGGCGGCGAGGGCCAGCCCGGCCCGCGCCCCGTCGGCGGAGCCGGCGAGGGCCCAGGCGACGGTGGCCAGGGCGGGGCCGAGGGTGAAGCCGAGGCTGCGGGCGACCTGCACCGTGGAGCCGACGGTCGCGGTGCGCTCCGCCGGGGCGGCGCCCATGACCAGGGCCTGGGTCGGGCCGCCGCTGAGGCCCATGCCGACGCCGGCCAGCGCCAGCCGCCAGGCCACGTCGGGCGGGGACCAGCCGTCGCCGAGCGGGATCAGCAGGAGGAGCCCGGCCGCGGTGAGACAGGCACCGGTGACCGCCATCCGTCGCAGGCCGTACCGGTCGGCGAGACGTCCGCCCAGCGGCCCGGCCAGCGCCATGCCGAGCGGGAAGGCGAGCACGGTCAGTCCGGTGGCGGTGGCGCTGACGCCGTCGTCCCGCTGGAGGTGCAGGGCGACGACGTAGTGCATGGCGGCGAACCCGGCTGCCAGCGCCAGCACGGCGCCGTGCGCCCGGAACAGCCCCGCCGCCCGCAGGACGCCCGTCACCGGACGACCGCCCGGCCCGCGCAGCCACCACCACAGTGGCGGTACGGCGATGGCCGCGAGCAGGAACCACATCGGCTTCTCGGACCCCAGTGTCAGGGCGAGCAGCAGCGCGGCCAACCCACCGGCCACCGCGAGCGCGTCGGCCAGCGCCCGCCGATCGGGTACGCGCAGTACCCCGTCCTTCGGCATCGCCTTCCAAGCCACGATCAACGCCAGCAGACAGAACGGGATCTTCACCAGGAAGACCCAGCGCCAGCCCAGGTGGTCCAGCAGCAGCCCGCCCACCGCAGGGCCGGTCACGGCGCCGAGCGGGCCGAGGGTCGCGGGCACGCTCATGGCACGGGCGCGCGCTTCGGGCCGTACGGCACGGATCGCCAGGACCGGCATCAGCACGAACAGCACCGCTCCGCAGGCGCCCTGGCCGATCCGTGCCGCGATCAGCCAGGCCGCCCAGGGAGACAGCGCGGCCAGGGCGCTGCACAGCGCGAACCCGACGGTGGCCGCCAGCAGCGCGGGCCGCGTGCCCGCGCCGTCCAGCCACCGGCCGGCCGGCAACAGCAGGGCGACGACCGGGAGTTGGTAGCCCAGCGCCGCCCACTGTGCCGTGGCTGCCGGGACGTGCAGGCCCTCGGCGATGTCGGCCAGCGCCACGTTGACGATGTTCATGTCGAGCATCGCCACGAACGACAGCGCGCCCGCCACGGCCACGAGAACCCAGCGGTCCTTCACTCTCGCGCCCCTCCCCCTCACGGTCGACTGCGGTCAGCAGCCTCGTTCCAGAGGTCGGGAGCGCCCGGCGCCGAGTTCCCGAACATGGCCGGAAATACGATGAAATGCGGAATCAGGTCGTGGCGAGGCCGTCCAGCTTGCCGGACTTGGCCTCCGCGACCAGCGACGAGAACTGGTCCGCGCTCATCTGCACCCGCTGCCCGAAGTCGTCCGTGAGGATCAGCCGGCGCTCGGCCGGGGCCGCGGGGTCGACGAAGAGTTGCGGGCAGCCGCAGTCGCAGTCGCCGCAGAAGGTGGCCACCGGGTCCAGGCCGGCAATGCCTTGGAAGTCGCTCATAGTTCGTGACCTTTCGCGATCGTGGGCGCTCACCGGTGTGACCGCCCGGGACCAGCCCCCGAGACGCCGCTCGGGGCCGACACGGGGACATCCCTGTTGTGGTGCCCGTCCGACGCCTCCGCGGGAGCCCGGTGGTCGAAGGCGATCAGCGGATCGCCCGTCAGTGGGTGGTCCACGACGGTCGCCCGTACGCCGAACACCTCCGCCAGCAGGGCGGGTTGCAGCACCTCGCGGGGCGGGCCGGACGCGACGACCTGGCCGTCGTGCAGCACGTGCAGCCGGTCGCAGACGGAGGCGGCGGCGTTGAGGTCGTGCAGCGAGACCAGGGTCGTACGGCGTCCGGCGCGCAGCAGGGCGAGCAGTTCCACCTGGTGGCGGATGTCGAGGTGGTTGGTGGGCTCGTCCAGGACCAGGACGTCCGGTTGCTGGGCGAACGCCCGGGCCAGCAGGACGCGTTGGCGCTCCCCGCCGGACAGTTCGGTGAACCGACGCCCGGTGTGGTGCTCCATGCCGACGTCCGCAAGAGCGCGGGCGACGACGTCCCGATCGGTGGTGTCCTCCCCGGCGAAGGCCCGCTTGTAGGGCGTACGGCCCATGGCGACGACCTCGCGTACGGTCAGCTCGAAGTCGCCGCCCCGCTCCTGCGGGAGAGCCGCGACATGGCGGGCCGTCTCGGCGGGGGTCAGCCGGCGCAGGTCGGTGCCGGACAGCAGGACCCGGCCCGCGGCCGGCTTCAGATGCCGGTAGACGGTGCGCAGGAGCGTGGACTTGCCGCTGCCGTTCGGTCCGACGAGGCCGGTGATCTCGCCCTCCGCCGCGATGAGTCGGGCACCGGCGACGACTGTCCGGCCGGCGTACGCGACGTGCAGGTCCTCGATGTCGATCCTCAACTGCCGCTCCCCAGGCGCCGGTCCAGCAGATACAGCAGTGCCGGAGCACCGATCAGCGAGGTGACGACACCGACCGGCAACTCCTGGGTGTCCATGGCCGTACGGCAGACGATGTCGACCACGACCAGGAGCAGTGCCCCGAACAGTGCCGAGACGGGCAGCAGACGGCGGTGGTCCCCGCCGACGACGAGGCGGCAGACGTGCGGCACCATCAGCGCGACGAAGGCGATCGCGCCCGAGACGGCCACCAGGACACCGGTGAGCACGCTGGTCACCGTGAACAGTTCGCGTCGCAGCCGGGTGACGTCGATACCGAGGCCGGCCGCGGTCTCGTCGCCCATCAGGAGGGCGTTCAGGCCCCGGGCGCGCGCCTGGAGGCACAGCCACCCGGCCGGCACCGCGACCGCCGGTACGACGAGCAGATCCCAGTTCGCTCCGCTGAGGCTGCCCATGAGCCAGAACAGCACGCTGTGGGTCTGCTGCTCGTCGCCGGCCTGGAGCACGAGATAGCTGGTGAACCCGGACAGGAACTGCCCGATCGCCACCCCTGCCAGCACCAGCCGCAGCGGCGCGAACCCTCCGCCCCTGCGAGCCACGGCCCACACGAGAGCGAAGGTGGCCAGGGCTCCCGCGAAGGCCGCCCCGGACAGCCCGAGTCCCAGCGCGCCACCGGCCCCGAGGCCGAGCACGATCGCGGCGACCGCACCGAGGGAGGCACCGTTGGAGATGCCCAGGAGGTACGGATCGGCCAGCGGGTTGCGCACCAGCGCCTGCACTGCCGTACCGACGAGACCGAGCCCTGCGCCGACCAGGGCCGCCAACAGGGCGCGTGGTACACGGAGTTGCCAGACGATCAGGTCGTTCGTGCCCGGGCGCGCGGCCTCGCCGGACAGTCGGCGCCACACCACGCTCCACACCTCTGACGGCGGGACGGACGTCGAACCCCAGGCCACAGCGGCCGTCAGCGCGGCCAGGAGCACGACGCAGAGCACCGACGCCAGCGGCCCGACGGGTACCGTCCGGGTCTGCGGAGCCGTCTCGTGCCGCGACAGCAAGGACGTCACGGTCAGCCGACCTTGCCCGGGTACAAGGTCTTCGCGATCTCCTCGACGGTGTCGGCGTTCTCGACCCCGGCGATGGTGGTCTGCTCGGAGCCGATGGGCAGGAAGTGCCCCTCCTTGACGGCGTTCAGGCCCTTGGTGGCGGAGTTCGACTCCAGCCATTTGCGTGCCTCGTCGAAGGCCTTCTTGTTCGCGGCCTCACTCCCCCGGTTGCGCACGCCGAGCTGGATCCAGTCCGGGTTCTTGGCGATCACGTCCTCCCAGCCGACCTGCTTGTAGTCGCCGTCGCAGTCGGCGAAGACGTTGCGGGCCCCGGCGAGGGTGATGACCGCGTTGGCGACCTGACGGTTGCAGACGGCCATGGGCTGCTTGGTGCCGGCGTCGTAGTCGAAGAAGAAGTAGGTCGGCCGCTCGCCCTCGGGTGTGCCGCCCACCGCCTTACGGACGGCGTCCACCTTCTGCTTCATCCCGTCGACGAGTTCCCGGGCCTTCGCGCGCGTCCCCGTGACGGCGCCGAGGGAGGTGATGTCGTCCTCGACGGCGGACAGGTCGGTGACCGGGCTCTTGCTCATGGCGGCGCACGCCGTGGACTTCAGGAAGGTGTGCTTGATGCCGGCCGCCTCGAACTCCTCCTCGGTGGGCGCGTCCCCCATACCTCCTCCCATGTTCATCGAGGCGAAGGTGTCGATGTACAGGTCGGCGCCGGAGCCGAGGAGTTTCTCCTTGGGGATGACGGTGTCGCTGAGCACCTTCACCTGCTGCGCCTGCGCGTCCAGTTCGCCGGGCAACGTGCCCTTGCCGGGCGGGAAGCCGGTGCCGATCACCTTGTCCCCGGCGCCCAGCCGCAGCAGCAGTTCCAGGCTGGAGGCGTTGCTGGTGACGATGTTCTTCGGGGCCGAACCGAAGGTGGTCTCGGCGCCCGCGCAGTCGGTGACGGTGACCGGGTAGCCCGCGGAGTCGTCCTTCCCGGCGGCAGAGTTCGCCGAGTCACCGCTCCCGCCGCCACAGCCCGCCGCCAGTAGGCCGCCGACCACCGCGGCCGTCGTAGCCCGCCCCACACGAGAACGCATCGAAACTCCCCAGATCCACTAGTTGCACGGGCGGAACTCCGCCGCCCGTTCCAGTAGTCGGGGCGAACCCGGTGTCAGTTCCCGGCAGGGGGAACCGACACCGGGAAGCCGGTCACGCGGCCACGACGGCCGGTTCGGTTTCCTCCCCGTCCTCGGCCTCGGTCAACTGCTCGACGAGAGTGGCCCGGGCGCGGGCCACGCGTGAGCGGACCGTGCCGACGGGGCAGTCGCTCATCTCGGCCGCCTCCGCATAGGGCAGGCCCACCATCTGGGTCAGGACGAACGCCTCGCGGCGCTCGTCGGGCAGCCCGTCCAGCAGGTCGAGCAGCGCGATGCCGTCGTCGAAGCCCGGCAGGCCGGTCGGCTGGGCGCGTTCCGCCACCAGCGTCCAGTCGTCGGTGTCGCACAGCCGCGGCCTGGCGGCGGCGTACCGGTGGCTGTCGATGACCGCGCGACGCGCGATGGACAGCAGCCATGCGCGCGCCGAGGACCGGCCCTCGAACCGGTGCAGACTGCCGAGCGCGCGCAGGAACGTGTCCTGGGCCAGGTCGTCGGCGGCCTGCGGATCGGCGGACAGATGCGCCACGTAGCGCACGACGTCACGGTGCAGCGAGCGTACGAAACGGTCGGTGGCATCCGGGTCACCGCCACGGGCGGCCAGCGCCCACGCGGTCGTCGACTCGTCGCAGGACACCGTTCTGGAGCCTTTGGCTGCCTTCGTCTGGCTCACGCGGGTCGCGCGTGAGGAGGGCAGGGCAGGAGTGATCACCTGAGTCCTTCTCGGTATTCCGGACTCCGGCACGGCGGCCGACACGACGACGGCAAGCGCTACGGCGTCGCCGCCGGAGGAGTCCGGGGATGCAGGGGACACGGCCGTACGCAGGTACGGCCGAGGCCCGAGGCACGGGCGGCGTCGACGCGTCGACGTCCGTGTCCGTACGGCCTCGGGGAACCGGCTGTCTCAGACGACAGCGATCCCCGCCGGAGGACCCCGAGAGGTGATCGTGTGGACGAGCGGAAGCAGCCGCGGCGCCCGCTCGGAACGACCGCGCCGCGGACGCAGACGCGGACGGTGCGGCGGCACGGGCAGAGCGAACGACAGCCGCAGCGGGGCGGCCAGCCATCCGGCGACGGCCCGCAGGATGCGGAACGCGGCACGCTCCCCGTGCCCCAGCCACAGGCCGCACAGCAGCGCGGCGAGGGTGTGGGCGGCGAACATGCCGAGCGAGGAGGTGCCGGCCATGTCGTGGCCCATCCCCATGTGGCCGGGGTCCATATGGCTCATGCCCATGTGGCCGCTGCCCATATGGGCGGTGGCCGTGTGGTCGGACGTGGAGCCCATGGATCCCGTCGACATGTGGTCCATGGCGCCGGTGTGCCCGGACGTGGAGCCGGCCATGGAGCCCATGGCACCCATGCCTTGCCCGACGCGGACGGAGGACTGCGCGAACTCGAAGGCCGCGTGCAACCCGCCCTGGGCGACGACCACGACGGACACGACCAGCGGGAGTCCCCGCTCCCGGCCCGCCAGGCACCAGCCCGCGCCGCCCGTGACGGCGGCACCGGCGACCAGGGTCCACCACGGAACCGCGGCGCCCGACATGAGTACGTGGCCGAGGGCAGCGAGCAGCACACAGACGGACGCGAACACCGCGGCCCGAATCGCGCGCACACACCACCCAGCAGTCATGACGGCCCTCATCCTCGCATCCGGGGCCCACTCGTCACGGGTGGGTACGCACAACACCCCCATCCCGCACTCAAGCCCAGAAGAGTGATACAGGACACGTCACGAAGAGGGAACTGGGCGCGCTCTCCGACCGACAGTTGGGAGTGCGGCGGCTCTGGGGGCGTCCGGAGTCGTGGAGCTGCCCTCACCGCTGCTCGCCGGGGCGGATCACCACCGCCTGCACCTCGATCCGGCCGGCGTGCTCGAAGTGGAGCGTGAACGGCACGTAAGTGCCCGTCTGCCACCCCGAGTCGGCGCGCAGCGTCACGTCCAGGCCGTACGGCGACATGGCGAGGCCACCGCCCGCCCGCACCCGGGCCGAGTCGACCGTCTCCGCGTACGCCATCCGGCCGCTGGTCATGCGGTGCCGGCTGAGGGTGAGGTCACCGTCGACGGCGGAGGACGTCACCTTCAGCAGCCGGTCGTCGGCGCCGCCGGAGTTGGTGATCCGGAAGAACGCGGCGGTGTCGCGGACGTCGCCGTACGGCAGGAAGAGCCGTCCGTCGGTGACCGCGATCCGCGCCGGGCTGCCCGCGTTGCCGGAGCCCACCCAGGTGGTCAGGCCGGCGAGGGCGACACCGCACGCCGCGACGGGAGCGAGCGTTGCGAGCAGGGCGTCGGTGATACGGCGACGGGTCGGGCGCCAGGCTCGGGGGTCGGTCGTTCCCCCCGTCGTCGGCTCGGTCGTCGGTTCGGCCGTTCGTCGGGCCGTGGGCACGCTCATCGGGTACGACCTCCAGTGCTGGCGGGCTTGCGGTCCCGGTCCCGGTACTGGCCCTGCGCACCGGCTCGGGCCGGCGTCGGAGCCGGCGGCTGCCAGGCCCGTAGCCGCAGGCTGTTGCCCACCACGAGCAGTGAGCTCACCGACATGGCCACCGCGGCGAGCATCGGGTTGAGCAGACCGACCATGGCGAGCGGCACGGTCACCAGGTTGTAGCCGAAGGCCCACAGCAGGTTGGCGCGGATCGTGCCCAGGGTGCGCCGGGCGAGCCGGACCGCGTCCCCGAGGGCCTCGATGTCGCCGCGCACCAGGGTCACGTCGGCGGCCCCGATCGCGACGTCCGTGCCCGTGCCCATCGCGATGCCGAGGTCGGCGCCGGCCAGCGCCGCCGCGTCGTTGACGCCGTCGCCGACGACCGCGACCCGGCTGCCCTGCGCCCGCAACTCCCGTACGAGGTCTGCCTTGTCCTCGGGTGTGCGGCGCGCGTGCACCTCCTCGATGCCGAGCGCGGACGCGACCGCCCTCGCCGGTGCCTCGCGGTCGCCGGTGGCGAGGACCGGGTGGACGCCGAGCCGCCGCAGCCGGTCCACGGCGCGGTAGCTGCCGGGGCGTACGACATCCCCGATCTCGATCAGCGCCTCCGTCGCCCCGTCGACGCGGACGAACACGGGCGTGTGCGCGGCTGCCTCCGCCGCCGGGAGCGCCTGAGCCAGTGCCGCGGGCATCTCGTCGTCCGGCGCGAGGACTTCGACCAGCCGGCCCTCGACCCGGCCGCGCACGCCCCGGCCCGCCTCCGCGCGGAAGTCGCGCACCTCGGGCAACGGCCCCTGCTCGGTCGGGGTCCTGCGCGCGTACGCGACGATCGCGCGGCCCAGCGGGTGTTCCGAGCCCTGCTCCACCGCTCCGGCCAGCCGCAGCACGGCTTCTTTGCCGAGCCCGTCGGGCACGGTCGTGACGCGGGTGACGCTCATGTGCCCGGAGGTCAGGGTGCCGGTCTTGTCGAGGACGACGGTGTCGATGTGCTGAAGCCCTTCCAGGGCCTGCGGGCCACGGACCAGGACGCCGAGCTGCGCGCCACGTCCGGTGGCGGCCATCAGCGCGGTCGGGGTCGCCAGGCCCAGCGCGCAGGGGCAGGCCACGACCAGAACGGCCACGCACGCGGTGATGGCCGCCTGCGGATCGGCCCCGGCGCCGAGCCAGAACCCGAGCACGGTGGCGGCCAGCGCCAGCACCATGGGCACGAACACTCCGGCCACGGCGTCGGCCAGTCGCTGCGCCCGGGCCTTGCCCGCCTGCGCCTCGGTCACCAGCCGGGTGATGCGGGCGAGTTGAGTGTCGGCGCCCACAGCACCGGCCCGAACCAGCAGCAGACCGCCCGCGTTGACAGCACCGCCCACCACCGTCGAGCCGGGCCCTACCTCGACGGGCTCGCTCTCCCCGGTGACGAGCGACAGGTCCACGGCGGAGTTGCCCTCCACCACCTCCCCGTCGGTGGCGACCCGCTCGCCGGGACGTACGACGAAGACCTGCCCGAGCGTCAACTCCTCGATGGTGATGAGGCGTTCGGCGCCGTCGTCCTCGCGTACCGACACCTCCTTGGCGGCGAGCCGGGCGAGTGAGCGCAGTGCCGCGCCGGTGCCGTGGCGCGCCCGCGCCTCCAGGAACCGGCCGGCCAGCACGAACAGCGGGACGCCCACGGCCGCTTCGAGGTACACGTGCGCGATGCCGTCCGAGGCGGAGGGCAGCAGGCTGAACGGCATCCGCATCCCCGGCGCGCCCGCCCCACCGAGGAACAGGGCGTACGCCGACCAGGAGAAGGACGCCACGACTCCCAGGGACACCAGCGTGTCCATGGTCGCCGTCGAGTGCCGCAGGCCGCGCAGTGCCCGCACATGGAACGGCCAGGCGCTCCACACGGCGACCGGCGCGGACAGGACGAAGCACAGCCACTGCCAGTTGCGGAACTGCCAGGCGGGAACCATCGACAGAACGAGCACCGGCACGGCGAGCAGCGCGGTGACCAGCAGCCGATCACGCTCCTGCCGGACGTCCTCGGCATCCCGGGGCTTGTGCTCGCCCCGCCGCCCCTCCGCGTCCCGAGGCTCCCGGCTCTTCGGTGGTTCGGGCAACGCGGCCGTGTATCCGGCCTGTTCGACGGTCGCCACGAGTTCCGCGGGACGGACGTGCGGCGGATGGCTCACGCGTGCGCGCCCGGTGGCCAGATTGACCGTGGCGGTCACGCCCTCCAGCTTGGCGAGCTTCTTCTCCACCCGTCGCACGCAGGCCGCGCAGGTCATCCCGCCCACGGTGAGGTCAGTGGTGGTCATCGGGGGTGCCGGTTCGGTGGCCATCAGCCGCCGCTCCCGTGCCGCATGTCCATGTCTCCCATGTCCATGTCCCCGGAGTCCGTGCCACCACCGTCGCCGCTCGTCCCGGAGCGGTGCATGCCGGGTGCGACGGGTCCGGTGGCGGCTCCGACGGCGTACGACACCGTGAAGATCAGGGCGAGCAGCAGCAGAAACCCGCAGAGGGCGGGTGGTGGCACAAGCTTGCGTGGTTCTTTCATCACCGGCCTCCTGAGGTGCGTTCCGCTTCAGGAGTCGGGCCCGGAGGGCAGGGAGTTCCCGGCCCTCCGGTGGTTCACCTCATACGGCTGTCCCTGCGGCCCCGGTTCAGGAAGCTCCGCCCCGCCGGCTCCTGAACCACCACGCCCCGGCGCCGAGCGCGACGACAACCGCGCCGATGCCGATCGGGAGGGCCACCGGCATGCCGTCGTCGCCTTCCGTGTCGTCGGCCGCGGCCTGCGCCGACGGGGACGAAGGTGCGGTCGAGGGCGTGGGCGTCGCCGGCTCCTCGGTCGCCGGCTCACTGGGTGTGGGGCTGACGACCTTCGCGCCGGGTGCGGCGGCCTTGAGTTCCAGGTGGGGCGCGGGGTGGCCGTGCCCGTGGCCGTCGCCGCCGCTCTCCTCCTCCAGTTCGATCCAGCGGTCCACCTTGCCGTCGCTGTAGCTCTGCAGGGTCTTGAAGACCAGCGACTCGGCGTCGGGCAACTGCCGTACGGTGACGACGTACTCGGCGTCCTCGCCGACCCCGAGTTCGGCCCCGGAGACGGTGTAGCCCCGGCTGGTGGGGGCGAACTTCCAGCCCTTGGGGCCCTCCTTGAAGGTGATGTCGGCCGGGGCGATGCCCTCGGGAAGGATCACTTCGAGCTTGCTGATCCCGGCGGAGGCGGACTCCGACTCCGCGGTGAAGGTCAGGGCGACGTTCTGGTCGAGCGCCCGGGCGCCCTCAGCCTCCACCTCGGTGTGCGCCGCGGCCGGTCCCGCGAAGGTTACGGAGACCGCGAACGCGACCGCGGTCAGGGCGCCGGTGCGGCGCAGGCGGCGGGTCAGCAGGGTGGGGCGGGGCACGTGCGACTCCCTCGTACCGGAGATGTGGTCGCTGCATTCAAGCGCAGGGGACGGCTCAGCGCGAGGGGCCCACGTCGGGAGGGTGGCGGAGGCAGGAGGCGACGACCACGAAGGGCCACAGGGACTGAAGGGCCGTCACGAGGCGCTCGGCGACACCTGCGGGGCCGTCCTGATACATCTCGATCATGAACCACGCCGCGCTGACGAGCATCAGCGCGGTCGCCGTGAGAGCGGGCACCGGCCGCAGTGCCCACGGTGCGGCGGTGTGGTGATCGGCGGCCAGTACGGGCCACAGCGCCAGGAGGGCGAAGCCGACCCCGACGGCCGCACCGTGGCGCAGTGATCCCCCACTGCTCGGCGGCGGGATCATCGCCACCACCACCGCCGCCAGGCCACCGGCGCCCAGCGCAACCCGCCCGGGCAGCGCGGCCGGCCGCAGTCCCCAGGCGGTGACGAAATGGCAGACGCCCAGGGCGGCCAGGGCTCCGGTCATCACCCAGAACCCCGCGGCGCCGTAGGCCGCCAGGACGCTGATGGTCTGGGTGGCGGGGTCGTAACGGGGCCCTTCGAGCAGCGCCGCGATCGTCCAGCCCGCGATCAGCACGACCGGCGCGCACCCCGATGACAGCAGGGCCCATCTCGGGACAAGTCGCATCAGAACACCGTAGAACGCCCCCGCGATTCGGTCGCCGCGCACACGCAGAAGACGGACACCACACGACCTCGGAAGCGAACTGACCTGCGATGTTCGAACGAAACGACCGCAAACGCCAGCCCGCGCCACCCCTTCCGGCGCATAGAAATATCCACCAGCATGAGGGGCCCTGCCCGGGTCGGCAGGGTCGGCGAGTGGTGGGGGTTGGACAGACATGCAGCGCACCATGGGGAAGCAGGCCGTCGAGTGGCTGGCCGCGGCCGCCGCGGATCCTCGGGCGTGCAAGCAGCAGTGGGACGACGGTGCGGATGCGGTGCTGCTGGAGGCCGGACGGCTCTGGGACGTGCTGAGCGTCCCCGAACACCTCGGACTGAGCGCCCTGGATCTGCTCGGACGGGCGCAGCCCCGGGCGTCCGGCCCCGTGCTGGTGAACTCCGGGGCGCGCAGGGTCGGCTTCTTCCTCCCGCCAGATCCGGCAGCCGAGTGGGTCGGGCCGGGCGTGCGCCATGTCGGCAAGGGGTCATGGGTCGCCGTACCGCCGCCGTATCTGCGCGCCGGATGGCGCCTGGAGTGGCTCCTGCCGCCCGATGGGACCGGCACCCTCTACGACCCCGACGTCATGGAGCCGGCGCTGCGCGAGGCCGGCCGGGCAGGCGACGGCCCGGCGCGCGTCAGTCGTCCGTACGCGGGGCGGCCACGCTGACGCGCCCGTTGCTCCCGCTCCACTCCCACAGCCTCACCGGTCCGGGCAGGCCCCGGGGAACGACGACGGCCGGTACGCGGTCGGCCGCCTCGACGTCGACGTGCCGCTCACTCGCCGGTTCCGCGCCGACTGCCCGGGCCAGGCCGGTGAACCGGCCCACCGTCCAGGAGGTGACGGCCTGCTCCTGGCCGTAGGCCGTGGCCAGGGAGTCCCACCGTGGGGCATGACGCCGGGGCACGGCTCGACCGTTGGCCTGCCACTCCGCGACCAGCGCCGCGTAGATCGACGGCTGGCCCCGGACGCCGGTGACCGGTACGACGTACGCCACGGGTGCGGCGTCGCCTCCGAGGAAACGCCGGGCCGCCTCAGTGCTGTCCATGCCGGGGCCAACGCCGAGGCGTGCGCCGGTGGTACGCCTGCCGCGCCCGCTACCACCCAGTCGAGTGAGGGCCCGTCCCCCGGATGGAGCCATGGCTTCGCGGCATACGCCGCCCCCACACCGTCCGACGCCGCCCCGACAGTCCGCCGCCAACCCCTACCGTCCGCCATCCTCCACCCTCCGCCGCCCCAGACCCTCCGGCAGCGCCGGACACCGTTCGCCTCGATCGAGACAGGAGCCGCTCCATGGACCGGAACGACAGCGACGACCCCTCCGACTGCCCGTGGTGCGCCGCACTGCACGAGGCGGGCCTGCCGACGGCGGCACAGCCGTCCGGATCGGTGGCGCGACGGCATGACCCGTACGTCTCGGGCGCCCAGTACGACGGCGACGACTGGTGAGGGCGGGACGGCTCAGCCCTGGGCCTCGCCGGGGAGCGGGGAGCGCTCGTGCAGCTGGGCGGCGAGTACGGCGACGTCGTCCTCGGCATTCGCCGCGTCGAGGCGGGCGAGCACGGTGTCGAGGACGTCCTCGACACCGACGGCGGACTCGAAGGCGACGCCGGCCAGCCGGTCCAGGGAGTGGTCGATGTCCTCGCCGCGATGTTCGACGAGCCCGTCGGTGAACAGCAGCAGGGTCTGGGCCGGGGAGAGCTTGTAGGTGGCAGGCTCGTAGCCGCCGAGGCCCGTGCCCAGGGGCGGGCCGACCGGCACCGGCAGCAGTGAGGTGCGCCCCTCCCCGTCGATCACGGCCGGGGGCAGATGGCCGGCGCTGGCCAGGGTCACCTGGCCCCGGTTGGGGTCGAGGCGTGCGATCAGACACGTGGCCGGCCGGCGTTCCGGCTCCGCGGAGGCGATGTCGTCGAGCTGGCGCAGCACGCGGTGCGGCGGCAGGTCGGCGGAGGCGATGTAGCGAAGGGCGGAGCGGTAGGCGGTCATGTCCACGGCCGCCTCCAGGCCGTGCCCCATGACGTCGCCGACGACGAGCAGCGTCCGGCCGAAGTGCAGGCGGACGGTCTCGCACCAGTCCCCGCCGACCAGGGTGCTCTGCCCGACCGGCATGTACCGGATGGCGACGTCCAGGTTCGGGTGCGGCCGGCCGGGTTCGGCGAGCAGGGCCCGCTGGAGCTTGCCGACGATGCCCTTGACCCGCTCGTGCTCCCGGGCTTGCCGGATGTGGGAGGCGGCGCGTTCGGTGAGGAGGGCGAGGAACTCCGCCTCTGTCCGGGTGAACGGTGTCCGGTCGCGGGCGCAGACCAGCACGCCGTAACGGACCCCGTCGGCGACCAGGGGGACGAAGAGCACGGGACGGGCACCGTCGGACGACGACAGGGATGCCGCCGAGGCGTCGCCCGCGCCGGTCGCCTCCCTCACCGCCGCCATGGCCCACCGGATGTCGGGCAGCACGGCCGGGTCGCCGTGGACGGCCGCGTACCCCCCACCGGCTTCGCTCCCGCGCCGTAGGACCGCCGCCGTACCGCCCGTCTGTGCGGCCGCCTCACGGGTCAGCTCGGCGTACGTGACGTCCTCTTCCAGCGTGGTGCCGATCCGCTCCACAGTCGTGCGCAGCTCGGTCAGCCGGGACGGTATGCCGAGGTCCTGCTCGGGTACGCCGGGGGACGCGACGGGCTCCACCGTCGCCGGTCTGTGAAATGTCTGGAACCAGCGCACCACACCAAACACTCTAAAAGAGTGACAAACCTACACAGGTGACGCACAGGTTGCCGAGCGCTCACCACTCGCCCGACAGGGATTCGCCCTGCGTAACGGGGGCACAGGCGGCGCACGGGTGGTGACCCGGCGGCGACTGGTGGCAACTGGCGGACACAGGGGCGCACGCACCGCATATATCTGCCTGTTTGATGCGCGGGCGCTCGCCCCATACGGGGAATTGAGCCCCCGGCGTATGGCCGCGACCCCGGGCACCCGGTGCACTGAGGCCTCCACCTCTCGGTCGTCTGCGCACCTCAAGGAGGCTTTACATGGCACTCACGGAGTGGACGAGGTCAATGGAGTGGCTGGCTGCGGCATCGGAGGACCCCGGCGCCTGCAAACAGGAGTGGCAGAACGGCAGCACCGGCGTCACGCTCCTGGCCGCCGGACGGTTCTGGGACGTGCTGATCGTGCCGGAGGACCTCGGGCTGCGCGTCGCCGACCTCCTGGACGAGCTGCCCCTGCTCGACCGCGGTCCCTGCCTGCTGGACACCCGACGACGTCACGTGGGCTTCCTGCTGCCCCCGGAGCCGCAGACCGTCTGGATCGGCACCGGCGTGCGCCTCATCGGCGCGGGCACCTGGATCACCGCTCCCGCCCCGCACTGCCGCTGGGGCTCGCTGCGCTGGCTCGTCCCGCCGGACGGCACCGGCACCCTGAACATGCCGGAGATCCTGGAGGTGGCCCTGCAGCGCTGCGCGGCCGAGCTGTCCCGCAGACAGGGGCTCTGTACGCCCGCCTCCGCACACGGCGAGACCGCACCGGCCGCCGCGGAGGAGAACAGGCCGCAGCTGGTGCGCCAGCGCGCGACAGGGGCACGCCTACGCGCGTGAGCGGCACCCTTGGGCAGTCCCGGACCCGCGGCCGGGGACGCATACTCTCTGAGTGGGCTCCGGGGAGGCCGGAATTCCAGGAGAGGGAACAGAGGGCAGCTTCCATGGTGACAGCGCGCCGGTTTCCGCTCGGCTCCGCGACCACGCTCACGGAGCTGGAGGACCACCCTCACCCCCGGCTGGCCCTGTTGCGGGCCCACGAGCCGGTTTCGTGGGTTCCCGTGCTGGGCGGCTGGCTGGTGACCCGGCGTGATCTCGCACTGCGCGTGATGCGCGACGCGGCGACCTTCACGGTCGATGACCCCCGCTTCTCCACCGCCCAGGTGGTCGGCCCGAGCATGCTCTCCCTGGAGGGCGCCGAGCACAAACGGCACCGCGCCCCCTTCACCGACCCGTTCCGCGCGCAGGACGTGCATGACCGGTTCACCGCGTTCGTGGAGCAGGAGGCCGCCCGGCTGGTGGAGAGGATCAGGCCGCGTGGCAGCGCCGAACTGCGCCGGGAGTTGGCCGGGCCCCTGGCCGTCGCCGTCGTCGCCGAGTCGCTGGGCTTGGTCGACGCGGACGCCGGGGCGGTGCTGTCCTGGTACGACGCCATCGTGAGCGCGGTCTCCGACATCACCGCCGGGGTGTCGGCGGGCCCCGCGGGGGCGGTGGCGTTCGACCAGTTGCGGAGCAGCGTCGAGGCGACGGTCGTGGCAGGAAGCGGTGCTTCGCTGCTCGTCGCGGCGGCCGGGAGCGAGCGCCTGACACTGCCGGAGGTGGTCGCCAACGCCGCGGTGCTGATGTTCGGCGGTATCGAGACGACCGAGGGCATGATCGCCAACGTCGTACTGCACTTGTTGGCACACCCTGATCAACTCGCCCTGGTGCGCGCCGATCCGGACCTGGTCGACGCGGCGATCGAGGAATCGCTCCGCCTGGAACCCGCGGCGGCGGTCGTGGACCGCTACGCCACCGCCGACGTGACGATCGGCGGGGCCGACGTGCGGCGAGGTGATCTGGTGGTCGTCTCGCTCGCCGGCGCGAACCGCGACCCGGAGGTGTTCCAGGACCCCGACCGTTTCGACCTGCGGCGGGACAACTCCCGCTTGCAGCTGGCCTTCGCGCACGGCCCGCACTTCTGCTTGGGCGCCCACCTCGCCCGTCTGGAGACCCGCACCTGCCTCCTCGCGCTGCTCGACCGCCTTCCCGGTCTGCGGCTCGATCCTGCCTCGTCCACCGCAGCCAAGGGCCTGGTCTTCCGGAAGCCGCCGGCGCTGCGCGTCCGCTGGGAGGTGCCCGCGCAGCGCTGACTCGGCGCCGGGGCCTTCGTCGGCCTACGTGGCGATCAGTACGTGCGGTTGCACGAGGCGCCGTTGCTCACCTATGCGCCACGGCGGACCCGGGCGGCCTTGCGGGCTTCGGCAACCTGGCGGGCCTCGGCAGACCGGCGGGACTCGCCACCGCCGGCCCGCCCCGGACGGGTTCCCATACCGCGGAAGGGGGCACCGCCGCGCTTCGGCCGCTCCCCGCCCGGCCCGCTGCCGGCGACGGGGACATCGGAGGGAGCCTGGGCACCGGTGATGCGACTCAGCTCGGCCTCGCCGGAGCGGACCTGCGTGATCTGCGGCCTGATGCCCGCGTCGGACATGAGACGGGCCATGTCACGGCGCTGGTTGGGCAGGACAAGTGTGACGACCCTGCCGGACTCACCCGCCCGAGCGGTACGGCCGCCGCGGTGCAGGTAGTCCTTGTGGTCGCCGGGCGGATCGACGTTGACGACGAGATCGAGGTCGTCGACGTGGATGCCCCGGGCCGCGACGTTGGTGGCCACCAGCGTCGTGACGTCACCGGTCTTGAACTGCGCCAGGGTGCGGGTGCGCTGGGGCTGCGACTTGCCGCCGTGCAGGGCCGCGGCCCTCACGCCGCTGTTCAACAGGTGCTTGGTGAACTGGTCGACGGCGTGCTTGGTGTCCAGGAACATGATCACGCGCCCGTCGCGGGCGGCGATCTCGGTGGCGGTGGCGTACTTGTCGGCGCCGTGCACCTGGAGCACGTGGTGCTCCATCGTGGTGACCGCGCCGGCCGACGGGTCGACCGAGTGGACCACCGGGTCGTGGAGGTAACGACGGACCAGGAGGTCGATGTTGCGGTCCAGCGTGGCCGAGAACAGCATGCGCTGGCCGTCGGGACGTACCTGGTCCAGCAGTGCGGTGACCTGCGGCATGAATCCCATGTCCGCCATCTGGTCGGCCTCGTCCAGGACGGTGATGTCCACTCGGTCCAGGCGGCAGTCCTTGCGCTCGATGAGATCCGCGAGGCGGCCAGGAGTCGCGACGACCACCTCGGCCCCGGCCCGCAGTGCGCCGGCCTGCCTGCCGATCGACATGCCGCCGACCACCGTGGCCAGCCGCAGCTTCAGCAACCGGGCGTACGGATCGAGCTCATCGGTGACCTGCTGGGCCAGCTCGCGCGTAGGGGCGAGGATCAGTGCAAGCGGCTTGCGCGACTCGGCACGCCGGCCGGCCGTGCGCACGAGAAGGGCCAGGCCGAAGGCGAGCGTCTTGCCCGACCCCGTGCGCGCGCGACCCAGCACATCGCGACCCGCGAGGGAGTTCGGCAGCGTGGTGGCCTGGATCGGGAACGGCTCGTTCAGGCCACGGCCGCTGAGCATCTCCAGCAGCTCGACGGGCATGTCCAGTTCGCCGAACGTCGCTGCGGCGGGGAGGGCCGGGGTGACGGTGACCGGCAGCGCGAACTCCCCCTGTGGCGTGGAGGAACGGCGCCCGGTGCCGCCTGTGCTGCCGCCTGTGCTGCCGCCGGGGCGGCGCTGACCCCGTGGCCGGAAACGGTCGTTCGTGCTGGCTGAACGGCTCAAGGAGAACCTTCCTGGAAAGGGCGCGCACCGAGAAATACCCGAAAGGAAATGAGCCGGATAAATTGCAAGAACGAGCCGGATGCACATCTGAAGAAAAGAATTCCGGCGGAATGCCGGAAAAATGAAGCTGAGGCCGCACCGCAAGGCGTGGCCTCAGCCCTCTCACACGTTTCGACGTCAGGCGGGAGTGATGTTCTCCGCCTGCGGGCCCTTCTGGCCCTGCGTGACGTCGAAGTTCACCTTCTGGCCCTCCTGGAGCTCGCGGAAGCCCTGGGTGGCGATGTTCGAGTAGTGGGCGAAGACGTCCGGGCCGCCGCCATCCTGCTCGATGAAGCCGAAGCCCTTTTCCGAATTGAACCACTTGACGGTGCCGGTAGCCATTTCATTTCTCCTTTGGGGGCAGTACCCGGGGACTACGCCGTGCGAACCCCTGCGGTGCCGAATAAGCCCCGTCCGGATAAGCACCTGAAGTTTCGGGAACTACAACTGCAACTCTCCTCAAGTTTAGCACGGCACGCGCACCCGGCATTACCCGAGGAAAGCAAATCGCACCCCTGGAATCCCCCGGCGCCGGGCCGGGCACCTAGCCGAGGAAGCTCAGTCGCACCTGCCGGTTCGGGTTGTCCCGGTTGGTGTCCACGAGGCACACCGACTGCCAGGTCCCGAGCTCCAGCTGCCCGTCAAGCACCGGCAGCGTCGCATGCGGCGGGACGATGGCCGGGAGGACGTGGTCGCGGCCGTGGCCGGGACTGCCGTGGCGGTGCTGCCAGCGGTCGTCGGCGGGGAGCAGGGTGTGCAGGACGGTCAAGAGGTCGTCGTCGCTGCCGGCGCCCGTCTCGATGATCGCGATGCCGGCCGTGGCGTGCGGCACGAAGACGTTCAGCAGGCCGTCGCGGCCCGCGGCCACCTCCCGCAGGAAGGCCTCGCATTCGCGGGTGACATCCACGACCCGCTCCGAGGAGCCGGAGGCGACGTTCAGAACTCGGGTGGTGAAGGCGTCTGACATGGTCTCCATCCTCGCCCATCCACCGGAGTTCACGCGCGAGGACACGTGCCGGCGGCTGAGTGCCGGCCGAGGGACGACTGAGCCGTGACACACGAGGTCCACTTCGCGAGACAGCGTTGACCGTCGCAGCGCCATCTGGCTAATTTCGGCGGCATGTTGCGTTCAGCCCTGCTCACCACGCGCGGTCACATCGACCTGCTGCGGGTGGCCTCCGCCGCGTGTCGCCGCGGCTGCTGACGCCCTTTCCTCCCTCCCCCGCGCTCTTCCCCCGCACTCCTCGCGTCTGCACACCCCTGCCCGCACGCCTGATGCCCTGATCGACGATCCGGCGCGGCGGGCCCGCGACGCGCGTCTCATCACCTGCCGCTCTCCTCCTGTGGAGCATTCATGAGCATCAGTCATGCCCCGCCCGACTCGCTGAAATCCGATATTTCGGATATCGCCGATCCATCCGGCTCCACTGAGGGCCCCTCCCCCGACCTCATCCCCCTCGTCCCCACCTCCTCCCCCCGCACCCGCGTGCCCCGCTGGCTGCGTCGCACCACCGGACCGCTGCTGCTGCTCGCCCTGTGGCAACTCCTCAGCAGCACCGGTGTGCTGACTGCGGACGTGCTCGCCTCGCCCGGTCGTATCGCGCAGGTCGGGGGTGAGCTGATCGCCGACGGCTCGCTGCCCTCCGCCATGGGCACCTCACTGCAGCGCGTCGCGCTCGGGCTGCTCCTCGGCACGGTCGTCGGCACCGGACTCGCCCTGTTGTCCGGGCTGTTCCGGATCGGTGAGGACCTCGTCGACGCGCCCGTGCAGATGCTGCGGACCGTGCCCTTCGTCGGGCTCATCCCGCTGTTCATCATCTGGTTCGGCATCGGCGAGGCGCCGAAGGTCGCCATCATCACGCTCGGCGTGACGTTCCCGCTCTACCTCAATGTGTACGCCGGAATCCGCGGCGTGGACGCCCAGTTGATCGAGGCCGGGGAGTCCCTCGGGCTCTCCAGGTGGGGGCTCGTACGGCACGTCGTACTGCCCGGCGCGCTGCCGGGCGCCCTGACCGGCCTGCGCTACTCGCTCGGCATCGCCTGGCTCGCCCTCGTCTTCGCCGAGCAGGTCAACGCCGACTCCGGCATCGGGTTCCTCATGGTGCAGGCACGGGACTTCCTACGGACCGACGTGATCGTGGTCTGCCTGATCGTCTACGCCTTCCTCGGCCTGATCGCCGACTTCATCGTCCGCTCCCTCGAAAGGCTGCTGCTGCAATGGCGACCGACGTTCACCGGCCGGTGAGCCCCAAGGCCACCGGGGCCGTGCCGACCACTCAGGCCGTGCAGGCGGCCACGCCGGCCACCCAGGCCGTGCACGTCGAGGGGCTGACCCGTTCCTTCGACGGGCGTGCCGTCATCGACCGACTCCAACTGGACGTCCGCCCGGGCGAGTTCGTCGCGCTCCTCGGTCGCAGCGGCTGCGGAAAGTCCACCCTGCTGCGCATCCTCGCCGGCCTCGACCGCGACATCGAGGGCACCGTCCTGGTCCCGCGCCGCAAGGCCGTCGCCTTCCAGGCGCCGCGGCTGATGCCCTGGAAGAAGGTGTGGCGCAACGTACTGCTCGGCCTGCCGGGCAAGCCCGGTCGTGCCGTCGCCGAGCAGGCCCTGAAGGAGGTCGGCCTGGACCACCGTACGGGCGCCTGGCCCAAGACCCTCTCCGGGGGCGAGGCCCAACGGGCCTCCCTCGCACGGGCGTTGGTCCGCGAGCCGGATCTGTTGCTGCTCGACGAGCCGTTCGGGGCGCTCGACGCGCTCACCCGGATCAAGGCCCAGCGCCTGGTCGGTGAGTTGTGGCAGCGGCGCGGCTGCGCGGTGCTGCTCGTCACGCACGACGTGGAGGAGGCCGTGCTCCTCGCCGACCGCGTCCTCGTGATGGACGACGGGGTGATCGCGCACGAACAGCGCATCGACCTCGACCGGCCCCGCGACATCACCGACCCCCGGTTCGCGGAACTGCGCGCCGGACTCCTGGAGAGGCTCGGCGTCGACACCGCCGCCGAAGCCGCCTGAACCAACCACCAGAACCACCGAGAACGGAACCATCATGCGACGACGTCTCGTCCCCGCCGCGCTTCTCCTCCCCCTCGCGCTCCTGCTCACGGCATGCGGCGGGGCCTCGTCCGCCAGCACGGGGACCGACACCGACGGCCAGGGCTCGCTCACCCTCGACGTCGGTGACCAGAAGGGTGGTTCGGAGGCGATCCTGCGCGCCGCCGGAGAGCTGGAGAACCTCGACTACAAGATCAAGTGGTCCACCTTCAGCTCCGGTCCGCCGCTCCTGGAGGCCGTCAACGCGGGGGCCGTCGACGTAGGCGGTGTCGGGAACACGCCGCCGGTCTTCGCGGCGGGCGCGGGCTCGAGGATCAAGGTGGTGGCCGCCTGGCACGGCACGTCCAAGGGCGACACCATCCTCGTCCCGAACGACTCGAAGCTGTCCGGCACCGCGCAGCTCAAGGGCAGGTCCGTCGCCGTGGCCCAGGGTTCCTCCGCCCACTACCAGCTGGTCGCCTCCCTCAAGAAGGTCGGGCTGAGCCTGAGCGACGTGAAGGTCAAGTACCTCCAGCCCGCCGACGCGCTGGCCGCGTTCACCTCCGGCAAGGTCGACGCGTGGGCGGTGTGGGACCCGTACACCTCGCAGGTGCTCAAGGCGAAGCAGGGCCGTGTCCTGACCACCGGCGACGGCATCACCAACGGGCTGACCTTCCAGGTGGCGGCGCCGAGCGCGCTGCAGGACACGAAGAAGGCCGCCGCCGTCAAGGACTATCTGGAGCGACTGCGGCGCGCCCAGCAGTGGGTGTACTCGCACGAGGACGACTGGGCGAAGGTCTGGGCGAAGGACACCGGGCTGCCCGAGGACGTGGCGCTGGCCGCGGTGAAGCGGACGTACACCACCCGGATCGCGGTGGCCGTCGACAAGCCGCTCATCGCCTCCGAGCAGGAGATCGTCGACACGTTCGCCGATCTGAAGCTCATCCCGAACAAGGTCGACTTTGGCGGCTTCACCGACACGAGGTTCAACGGAGACCTCCCGCCGTCGATTGCCGCGCCTCGTCCCTCGGAAGGCTAGGGATCCAAGCCTCCGGGGGTCCTTCCGGGACCGTCCGGGACCGCCGTCCGGAGCCTCGGGAAGATCCACGGCCTCGATGCGGTTGGTAGAGGCGTGAATGATGCCGAGGCGGTCAACTTCGTCGACGTGGTCGTCATAGGCGCTGGTCAGGCGGGTCTGTCCAGCGCCTATCACCTGCGGCGCACCGGCTTCGCGCCGGACCGCGACTTCGTCGTGCTCGACCACTCCCCAGGCCCGGGCGGTGCCTGGCAGTTCCGGTGGGCGTCGTTGACGTACGGCAAGGTCCACGGGATGCACGCCTTGCCCGGCATGGAGCTGACCGACGCCGACCCCGAGCGGCCGTCGTCCGAGGTCATCGCCGAGTACTTCGACCGCTACGAGCGGACCTTCGACCTGCGCGTCCGGCGGCCCGTCGACGTACGTGCCGTACGCGAGGGCGCGGACGGGCGGCTGCTCGTCGAGACCTCGGCGGGGACCTGGTCGACGCGGGCGCTGATCAACGCGACCGGCACCTGGGACCGGCCCTTCTGGCCGCGCTATCCCGGCCAGGAGACGTTCCGGGGACGGCAATTGCACACCGCCCACTACCCCGGGCCGCAGGAGTTCGCCGGGAAACGGGTCGTCGTGGTGGGCGGCGGCGCCTCCGGAACCCAGCACCTCCTGGAGATCGCCCGGTACGCGGCCGCCACGACGTGGGTCACGCGGCGCCCGCCCGTGTTCCGCGAGGGACCCTTCACGGAGGAGTTCGGCCGCGCGGCCGTCGCGCTCGTCGAGGAGCGGGTCCGGCAGGGACTACCGCCGAAGAGCGTCGTCTCGGTCACGGGGCTGCCCCTCAACGACGCCATCCGGCAGGGGCTCGCGGACGGAACCCTGGACCGGCAGCCCATGTTCGACCGGATCACGCCGGACGGCGTGGAGTGGGACGACGGGCGCCGCGTGGACGCCGACGTCATCCTGTGGGCCACCGGTTTCCGGGCCGCCATCGACCATCTTTCCCCCCTCCGCCTGCGCGAGCCGGGCGGCGGCATCCGCGTGGAGGGCACACGCGCAGTCGCCGATCCCCGTATCCACCTGGTCGGCTACGGCCCCTCCGCCAGCACAATCGGCGCCAACCGAGCCGGCCGCGCGGCCGTACGGGACATCAGGCGGTTGCTGGCGGAGGAATCGGTGGCGGCGTGACGGGGTGGGGCGGGCGTATCGGGGTCCACCTCGCGGCATCCCACCAGGGAAACCTCCGACAGGCGTGCCTTGCTCCGGCCCGGGGTACTGACGCTGCTGGGCGGTCGAGCCGTCCGCCCCGCGATGATGCGGCGTCGCTCCCGTCGGGGCCACGTTCCAGCACGTATGCCCCCACCCGAGGGACCGACGGGAGCCGGACGGGCCGGCACTCGCCCTTGCCGAAGCGAGCGCTCCGGCCCACTGCGTGACGCCCTTCAGGGCAACCCTCCGACGGGCGTGCGCACGCCTGAAGCGTTGAACGGAGCCGGCTGTCGAGCCAACGGCCCAGATGATGGGGCGGGCCGGTCCGCCGCATGGCGCCCCGCCAGGGCAAGCGTCGGGCCAGTACACGTCCGCCCGAGGCGTCGGAGTCGGGCGGGCAGGCCGTCGCCCTCAGGGAACGCGAACGGGCCGAGCCGCACCTCGTATATCGCCCCGCGCTGCACTGGCTGCCTCGCCACCCCTGGCCCGCAGGACGATCGTCGGCCTGCCCTCTCCCGGCCGGCGCCCTGTCGATGTCTACGTCTGCCGCCCGCGCACGCGCGCCCGCCGCATGGCCACGCCACCCCGCGCAGGGTGACCACAACACATCCCGCCGACTCAATTCGTCGGCTTCGGGCTCGCCTTCTTCTTCTGCTGCTGCTCGGCGTTGAACTCCGCCACGTTGCGCTGGTGTTCCGAGTAGTCGGCCGAGAAGCGGGTGTCGCCGGGCTTGACGGTGACGAAGTAGAGCCAGTCGCCCGCGGCCGGATTGATCGCGGCGCGCATCGCCTCCTCGCCCGGGTTGGCGATCGGCGTGGGCGGCAGGCCCATGCGCTGGTACGAGTTGTAGGGGCTCTCGATCCGCGTGTCGGCCTCGGTGGTCCTGACCGTGGAGCGTTTCAGCGCGTAGTTGATGGTGGAGTCCATCTGCAGGGGCATCCCGCGTTCGAGCCGGTTGTAGACGACCCTGGCGACCTTGCCCATGTCGGGCTTGGTGGCGGCCTCGGCCTGGATGATGCTCGCGATGGTGACCGTTTGATAGACGTTCATCGAGTTGCGCTGCGCGCCGGCGGCGATCGGCGCGCCGCCGAACCGCTTGTTGGCGGTGTCGACCATCGCCGAGAGCAGGGAGTCCGGCGTGGCCTTCTTCCCGTCGCGCTCCAGTGGATACGTCGCCGGGAAGAGGTAGCCCTCGGGGTTGCCGTCGGCGTCGTTCGGCAGTTTGAGGTCGAGCTTCGCGAGGGACTTCTTCGTGGTCCCGGCCGGCAGGGTGAGGGCCCTGTCGACGGCGGCGTAGACGTGGCTCGCGCGCCAGCCCTCCGGGATGACCAGCGTGGTGGGCTTCGCCTCCTGCTCGTCCACGCTCAGCAGCGGCACCGCCACGGCGGTGCCGGCCACGACGGCGCCCGCGGCGATGAGGGCGATACGGCCCCGGCGCGTCAGTCGAATCGTGCTCCGTGACGGAGTGTTCATGTGCATGCGGGCACGGTAACCCCCGCATGCTTACAAACCCGGCATAACGTCACCCCGTCGGCTCCAGTTGGGCGTCTCGGCGGACCAGCCCCGCATACCGCCCGTCCCGCTCCAGCAGCTCCTCATGGGTGCCCCTTTCGGCCACGTGCCCCGCATCGAGCACCACGATCTGGTCGGCGCCCCGAATGGTGGACAGGCGGTGCGCGATCGTCACCGTGGTGCGGTTGGCGGACAGGGCGTCGATGGCCTCCTGCACGGCATGTTCGGTGCGGGTGTCCAGGGCGCTCGTCGCCTCGTCGAGAATCAGGACCGGCGGGTCACGCAGGATGGTTCGGGCGATGGCCAGGCGCTGCTTCTCACCGCCGGAGAAGCGGTGGCCGCGCTCGCCGACGACGGTGTCGTAGCCGTCGGGCAGGGCCGCGATGTGGTCGTGGATCTGGGCCGCCTTCGCCGCCGCGTGCAGCTCCTCGTCGGTGGCGTCCGGCTTGGCGAAGCGCAGGTTGTCGGCGACCGAGGCGTGGAAGAGGTACGTCTCCTGCGACACGACGCCGACCGCGCGGGCGAGTGTGTCGAAGTCGAGGTCGCGTACATCGACCCCGTCGAGGGTGACCCGGCCGCCCGTCACGTCGTACAGCCGCGGCACGAGGTGGCCGAACGTCGACTTCCCGGCGCCGGTCGGGCCGACGACCGCGAGGCTTCCGCCCGCCGGGACGGTGAGGTCGATGCCGTCCAGGATCGGGCCGCTCTTGCCGTCGTACCGGAACTCGACGTTCTCGAAGCGGACCTCGCCCTTGACGCTGTCGAGGCGGGCGGGGTTCTCCCGCTCGGTGATGTCGATGGGCAGGTCGAGGTACTCGAAGATGCGCTGGAACAGCGCGAGCGAGGTCTGGATCTGGACGCCGGTGGACAGCAGACTGACCGCCGGGCGGAACAGGCCCTGCTGGAGCGAGACGAACGCGACGATCGTGCCGATCGAGGCCTGCGGGCCGCCGAGCTGGAGCGCCATCCCCGCGGTCCAGTAGATGAAGGCGGGCATGGCGGCCATGACGATGGTGATGACGGCCATGCGCCACCGGCCGGCCATGTTCGACCTCACCTCGAGGTCGACGAGTTGTTCGGACTCATCGGCGAAGGCCTTGGTCAGCGAGTCGGAGCGGCCCATCGTGCGGCCGAGCAGGATGCCGCTGACCGAGAGCGACTCGGTGACCGTGGCCGCCATCGCGGCCATCTGCTTCTGGCGCTGGGTGGTGATCTTCTTGCGTTCGTTGCCGACGCGGCGGCTGATCCAGACGAAGGCCGGCAGCAGGAGCAGCGAGACGACGGTCAGGCGCCAGTCGAGGGCGATCATCGCGACGATCGTGGCGACCACGCTGGTCAGGTTGGAGACCAGGGAGGTCGCGGTGGAGGTGACGGTGGCCTGCATGCCGCCGATGTCGTTGGCGATGCGGGACTGGACCTCGCCGGTGCGGGTGCGGGTGAAGAAGGCGAGGGACATGCGCTGGAGGCGGCCGTAGACCGCGGTGCGCAGGTCGTGCATGACGCGCTGGCCGACCGTCGTGGAGATCAGGGTCTGCAGCACACCGAAGACGCTGGTCAGGACCGCGCTGAGGATCATGCCGAGCGCGAGCAGGCTGAGCAGGCCGGTGCGGCCCTGGGGGATGGCGACGTCGAGGATCGCCTTGAGGAGGAACGGCGTGGCCACGCCGACCAGCGATGACGCGCCGACCAGGAGGCCCACGACGGCGAGGCGGCCGCGGTAGGGACGGAAGAGCTTCAGGATGCGGCGCACCTGCCGGGGCTGTACCGGCTGCTCCGGCTGCTCGGCGGGTGGCGTCCGGGTGGGTTCGTTCTCGGGGTGCATGGGCTCCTACGGAGGTGTGGTGATGCGGACTGACGGAGCTTAGCTCATTGTTACCTATGCTCACAATGAATGTAGTCCTGATATTGTTCCCGCATGACCACCCCCGATCCCGACGGCCCGCTCGCCGAGCAGCTCCTGCGCCTCACCCGCCGGGTGCACCGGATCCAGAAACGCCACCTGCACGAGTGCGGCCTGGGCGTCACCCCGGCCCAGTCCCGACTGCTGCGCACGCTCGCGCACTACGACTCGCCACCCCGGATGGCCGATCTCGCCGAGCGTCTGGAGGTGGTCCCGCGCGCGGTGACGACGCTGGTCGACGGGCTGGAGGCGAGCGGGAAGGTACGGCGGGTGCCGGATCCGACCAACCGGCGGGTGATCCGGATCGAGCTCACCGACGACGGGCGCACGGCCCTGCGGGAACTGCACGGTGCGCGCCGGTCGGCCGCGGAGGAGATCCTGGCGCCGCTGACGGACGAACAGCGCGAGGTGCTGGGCGAGTTGCTGGACACGCTGATCGACGGGACTGCCGACCGGCGGTGTTGAGCGGCCTTTCGGCAAGAGGGCACGCGAAGCGGCCTTGCCGAGAGGGCACGTGAAATGGCCGCGACCACCGCTCCATGCTGCTGGAGCGGTGGCCGCGGCCGTTGCGTTGGGTGGGGCGGTGGATGGGGCGGTGGATGAGCTCAGCCGGCCCCGGAAGCCGGCTCCTTTGCGCCCTGGGCCGGTACGGCAACGGGGGCTTCGGGCACCGGAGCCTCAGTCCCGGGCGTCGCGGGCGCCCCGGGCTTCTTGAGCTGCGGCGACTTCTCCGACTCCTCGTCGTCCAGTTCGACCACGATCTCGCCGTCCAGCACCTTCTTCGCCCGCTCCTTGTCGAGAGCCCCCTCCCAGCGGGAGACCGCGAAGACGGCCACGCAGTTGCCGAGCAGGTTGGTGACGACGCGCATCGAGTCCATGATGCGGTCCACGCCGAGAAGCAGAGCGACGGCTCCGGCCGGGATGGCGCCCAGCGAGGAGGCGGTCGCGGACAGGGCGAGGAAGGCCGAGCCGGGGATGCCCGCCATACCCTTGCTGGTCAGCATCAGCACCAGGACCACGGTGATCTGCTGACTGAGGCTGAGGTCCACGCCCACGGCCTGGGCGATGAACAGCGTGCCGATGGACAGGTACAGCGAGGCGCCGTCGAGGTTGAAGGAGTAGCCCGTCGGTAGCACCAGGCCCACGGCGTCGTCGCGGGCGCCCGCCTTGCGCAGCTTCTGCATCACACGCGGCAGGACGGACTCGGTGGATGCGGTGCCGAGCGCGAGCAGCATCTCCTCACGGATGTAGCGCAGGAACTTCCAGAGGCTGAGCCCGGTGACCACCTTCAGGGCGACGGCGAGCAGCGCGATGAACAGCGCCGCGGCTGCGTAGCACAGGACGATCAGCTTGCCGTACGTCTCGATGACGCCGAGCCCGTAGTTTCCGATGAGGACGGCCATTGCGCCGAACACCGCGATCGGGGCCAGCCGCATGACGAAGCCGACGATCGCGAAGATGATCTCCTGTGCCTGTTCGATGGCCGGCAGCACCTGCGGCACCTTGGTGTGACCGAGATGCAGCAGCGCGGCACCCACCAGGCAGGCCAGGACGAGCACTTGGAGCAGAGAGTTCTCCGCGAAGGCCCCGACGAACGAGGTCGGGATCGCCTCCAGCGCGAACTCCGTTGTCGAGGGCAGATGCCCGCCGCCCGTCTTCGCGTCGACCGCCGAGGCGTCGAGCGTGGACGGATCGACGTTCATCCCGGCACCGGGCTGAACCACGTTGGCGGCGAGAAGGCCGATGACCAGCGCGAGCGTGCTCGCGACCTCGAACCAGATCAGCGCCTTCAGCCCGATCCGGCCGAACGCCTTCAAATCACCGGCCTTGGCGATGCCGACGACAACCACGCAGAACACCAGCGGCGAGATGATCGTCTTGATGAGCCGGATGAAACCGTCGCCGAGCGGCTGGAGGTCCGCGGCGAATCCGGGCCACAGCTTCCCGACGACGATTCCGAGTACGAGCGCGCAGGCGACCTGCGCGAAGAGAGAGGTACGCAGTGTGCGTGCGACGCGTCGCGGAAGGGACGGTACGGACGGCGGCACGGGAACTCCTTGGGGACGGCGGCACACAGAAGCCCCAAGGGACGGCGGGGACTTCTGCCATACGGAAAGCGCATTCCGTGCCGATCACTTTGGGGGTGATGTTGTTCCCGCACAAGACCCCCGCGTTGCATCCGTGTAAATCACGTCCCGCGTGGCGCATCGCACACAACTCGCCTCAACAGTCCCTGCGGACCCGCCTCAACAGCGCCGGCGATCCTCGGTGAGCACCCCTTGGACGCTGGTGACGGATCGGTCGTAACAGCCGCCCGAGCCGCGTGAGCCACCTGGGCCGCCCGAGCCGTACAGCCGATACCGCTCGCTCGTCGTGCCGACCGCGTGGCGCTGGTCGCGTGGCACGTTCAACGTCCATGCGGCGTCGCCCTCGACGGTGTCGTCGAGCCACGACCACGAGGTCCGCCGTCCTTCTTCGGTCGTCACGACCGCGGCGCGGTCACCGAGGGTCAGCACGGTGCGGAGCCGGTCGTTCGCCCCGATCGAAATCGAGCCGTCCATGGTGTACGTCCGCTGAATGCGCGTCGTCCGGGCAGACCCGCGTCCGTCAACGGTCACCGACTGGTCGTCCGTCCAGGTGGCGTCGAGGGCATCCAGGTTCTCGCCATCGGTCCAGCGGTGCGCGGAGCTGTTCGCGAGCGACCGGCGCACGGTGGTCGCCACCCGGCCGTGCGAGGTGTCGACGTATCCGGCGACGGTCAGACGGTGACCACCCTCCGTGTTCACCCGGTGCTCCGAACCAGGCTTGTAGGTCGAGGAGTTGGTGAGGTCGCCGACCTTGTGCGCGGTGAGCTTGCCGGTGACGTGTGCGCTCTTCGCGTCCTGCCGGACGAGGACGTTCACGGGCGCGCTCCAGCCGCTCTGGCCCTCCGGAACTCCGACGACGGAGACCTCGACGCGGTGCGGGCGCCCGTCGTTGAGGAGACCCGCGAACGGTGTCAGGTCGTATTCGATCGGCTTGACGTCGAAGGCCCGCGGCCCCGGAGTGACGTACCAGAGGAAGGGGTTGGACCAGCCGCCCGTCCAGACGTGCGGGAACGGCGCGGCGATCCCGGCGAGTTGACCGTCGACCTTGATCTGCACCTCACGGTAGGGGCCGCCGTCGGCCTTGCAGGAGTACGGGGCCGGCTCGGGCGCCGACAGGTACCAGAACTCCTCGCAACCGCCGCCGGAGCCGGTCGCGTACACCTCGGCGACGATACGTTCGCTGTTGCGCGGGGTGGTCAGCGCGCCGTCCCTGAGGGTGAGGACGCGGTCGGGGGTGCCGGCGGCAGGGCGGCCGGCGTAGAACGTCAGCGTGACCTTGACGTCGATGACGCCGGTGTACGTGTCGTCGACGACGTTCCCGATGAGCATCTCGACGTCCTGACTGCGGCGGAACGTGTCGCTGTACCGCGTGACGTCCTTCTCGACGGACCACTCGATCCCGTCCGGTGACGGCTCGGGGGTCGACGTACGGAAAACCTCCACCCCGCCGACCTGCAGATGACCGAGCCGGTCGTACTGGCGCCCCTTGACCTTGCCGTCCATCCGCAGCACGACCTTGCTCCAGCGGTCACCGCAGCCTTCGGGCGGTGTGTAGGTGCCCTTGTACGGGGTGAAGTCGCGGAACTGTGCCTCGGCGACAGTGACTTGGCAGGACTTGCCGGAGGGTTGGGTGACGGGCGGGGCGGCGGTGAGGGGGTCGTGCCAGTCGGTGCCGAATTCGGCGGGGATGTTGGTGGGGACGTCGGTGGGGGCGTCGGCGCCGGCGGGTTGGGCCGCGGGGAAGGATTGGGCCGCGGAGGCTGGGCTCGCGCCGAGGAGGGTGCTCGCCAGGAGGGTCGCTCCCGTGAGCATGGACATGGCGATCCGTCTCTTCATGGCCGGTGTTCTACGGCGAGTCGGGCATCCTCCGCAATGACGCCTACCGCGTCAGTGCGGTCGCTTCAGTTCGGCCCTGTCCCCCATCACCACCACGGGATGCCGATCGGGGTCGAGCGTGCGCAGCAGGTACTCCATCGCCGATCCGGACAGACTGACGCAGGCCGACGTGCCGCTGCCGTGGTCCATGTGCAGCCAGATACTGCCGCCCTTGCCCTGACCCTCGGGGCGGGTGGGGTCGTTGGGCGGGGTGCCCGTGACGCGGTTGTAGTCGATGGCGATGACGTAGTCGAAGTCGTGCCAGTACGACTTCGCCCACCAGCGCGGCGCTGCGAAGGCAGCTGACCGCGTGTACGGCAACTTGGACCCGGGGTTCTCCAGCACGCCGCCCGCGTCGCTGAGCGTGAACACCCCCACGGGACTGCGGTTGTCGCCCTCGTGGTGGTCGGTGGTCCAGCCCTTCTTGCCGTTGTGCGCGGGCCAGCTGCGGATGCGGTCCCAGGTGGAGCCGCGCTTGGCGTAGAGCGCGACCGTGGCGTCCGGGGAGTTCTTGCCCTCGCCGTAGACCGCCACCACCTGGCGCGATTCGGCGGGGATATGACGCTGCCATCGGTCGCCGACGCCCGGGACGCGCGTCGGGTCCACGGTGGTGGCCGATCGTGTGGGCACGGCCTTGCCGCCACCCGAACCGGCGCCGTGCTGCGGGCCGCCGCAGGCGGTCAGGGTCGTGAGCGCCGTCAGGAGGGAGCAGCCGAGGGCCGCCGCCGCGACCGTGGCTCGCCGTAGTCCGCCATTCCGCATCGGTCCATGGTCGCACCGGGGTCGGGGTGTCGGCGGGAGCGACGGCGGAGCGGCGGCCTGGGGTGGCTGACGACCGGGAGCGTGGGCAGGCAGCCAACCGGAGGGCCGGGGCAGCCAGCGGTGGCGTGGCCGATGAGGGCGCGGGCTAGCCAGCGGGGCGCATGGGGGGCCAACGGGGCCGTGGACCAACAGGGGCGCGGGACCGCCAACGGGGCCCCGGGCAGCTAACCGACGAGGAGATCGGCTGCCCTGGCGGCAGCATGGGCGGCGGCGGCGGCCGGACCGGTAGCGGAGCGGGGCGGGGCGGGGCGGGGCGGGGCGGGGCGGGGCGGCAGCGAGTGTGCACCGGCCTCAGGTGCCTGAGCACCGACGGGGGCGGCCATCTCCTCTTAGCGGCCGACCGGCTGCGGAAGCCACAACCGCTGTCGGGGCCTGAGCGGCAGCGAAAGCCGCAACCGCTTGCCCGGCCGGACCGGCAGCCGAATCCACAACGGCCTCTCGGCCCCGGGCCGGCAGCCCGAGCCACAACGCTTCTCGGGCCCGGCCCGGCAGCCGGATCTGTGCGGCGGCCGGGAAAACCGCTTGCGTCCGGCCACGCTGCGACGCGAATCTGTCACGGTTTGCTGCTCCGCGGCGCCGATCCGCCGAGTGCTGCCCGCTCCCCGCATCGGCACCCGAACCACACTCCATCCCCATCCCTGATCCCCCCACTGACACGAGCCACTGGGACGTCATGCAGATTCAAGACCTTCCGTATCCCGATCCAGGTGTGCCGGACGCACGCTCGGGTCCCCGATTCCTGTGGTGGCTCTTCCGGAACCAGCTGGACGGACAGCTGAAGGCGCTGGCCTGGGGGCTGCTGCACTTCCTGTCCGTCTCCGCGCTGCCGTTCTGTGTGGGCATCGCCGTGCAGGCCGTCGTCGACCGCTCCGGCACCCAACTCGCCCTCGCGGGCGGTCTGTTGGCACTGTGCTGCGTCGGGAACGCGCTCGGCGACACCTTCCTGCACCGCACCGCCGTCACCAACTGGATCACTGCCGCCGCCCGCGTCCAGCAAGTGCTGGCCCGCAAGGCGGCCCAGCTGGGCTCGGCGTTGACCCGGCGCGTCGCGGCCGGCGAGGTCGTGGCCGTCTCCACCGGTGACGTCGAGAAGATCGGCTGGTTCGTCGAGGCCTGGTCACGGTTCACGGCGGCGGCGGTCACTCTCGTGCTGGTCTGCGTCGGCCTGGTGGTCTACCAGCCCGCGCTCGGTGCGGTGATCGCCGTGGGGCTGCCCCTGCTGGCGGTCGCCGTGCTGCCGCTGCTGCCCCGGGCGACCCGGCGGGCCGACTTCCAGCGCGAGAAGGCGGGCCGCGCCACCGAGCTGGCCTCCGACACCGTCGCCGGCCTGCGCGTCCTGCGCGGCATCGGCGGCGAGGAGCTCTTCCTCGACCGCTACCGCCGTGCCTCCCAGGAGGTACGCCACGCGGCCGTGCGCAGCGCCCGGATGTGGTCCCTGATCTCGGCGATCCAGGTGCTGTTGCCGGGCCTGCTGCTGATCGCGGTGGTCTGGTACGGCGTCCACCTCGCCCGCCAGGGCCGGGTCACCGTCGGCGAACTGGTCACCGTCTACAGCTCGGTCATGATCCTCACCTATCCGCTCCGGCACTTCGAAGAGATCGCAATGGCCTACTCCTTCTCCCGGCCCTCGGCCCGGCGGGCCGCGCGTGTGCTGGCGCTGGAGCGCGTCACCGACACCGACGGGACCCGCGACGGTTCCGAGATGCCCTCCGGGGATCTGTACGACCCGGCCACCGGACTGCTCGCCCCCGCCGGCCGCCTCACCGCCGTGGTGTGCGGCGACCCGGACGCGGCGGGACGGCTGGCCGAACGGCTGGGCGGACACCCCTCGGAGGAAGGCGCCTCGGTACTCCTGGGCGGCGTACCGCTCGACGAGTTGCCGCTCGACAACGCCCGTACGGCCGTCCTCGTACAGGACAAGGACCCCGTACTGCTCTCCGGCACACTGCGCGCACTGTTCGACGTACCCAGGTCCGGCGACGTCGGCGCCGGGGAAGCTCTGGCGGCGGCGCAGTGCGAG
Organism: Streptomyces sp. NPDC055013; assembly: GCF_053608645.1. Taxonomy (NCBI): domain Bacteria; kingdom Bacillati; phylum Actinomycetota; class Actinomycetes; order Kitasatosporales; family Streptomycetaceae; genus Streptomyces; species Streptomyces sp. NPDC055013. The sequence goes on along the minus strand of NZ_JBSGVW010000026.1, from coordinate 41,129 downwards.
GACGTGCTCGCCGCACTGGTCCAGGGATCGCTCGGCACCGAGGACCCGATGGAGGCCCGCATCACCGAGCGCGGCCGATCCCTGTCCGGCGGACAGCGCCAGCGCATCGCGCTCGCCCGGTCACTGGTCACGGACCCGGAGGTGCTCGTCCTGGACGAGCCGACCTCAGCCGTCGACTCGCACACCGAGGCCCGGATCGCCGAGGGCGTGCGGAACCTGCGAGCGGGCCGCACGACCGTGGTGTTCACCTCGTCGCCGCTGCTCCTGGACCGCGCCGACCGAGTCGTACTCGTCCACGAGGGCGAGGTCGCCGCGGTCGGCATGCACCGCGAACTGGTCCACGCCGAGCCTCGGTACCGGGCCGTAGTGACCCGGGAGACCGACGAGGAGGCGGCCCGCGACGAGGCACTGCCCGAAAGGGCCGCCCGCCAGAGCGGATTGCGCGAAGGGTCCGCCCTCAGCGACGTCCTGAAGGAACTGGAAGAGATCGAGGAGTCGGCATGATCGGCGTTGCGCCACCGGCGTACGACCCGGCGGCCCCGACGACGGCGAACACGCTGCCGGTCGGCGCCCCGGCGACCGTACGCGCCTATGTCGTCGAGTTGTTCCGTCGGCACCGCCGTGCCTTCGTGCTCCTCGTCGTCGTCAACACGGTCGCCGTGGTGGCCTCGATGGCGGGGCCATGGCTGCTGGGCGGGCTGGTGGAGCGGGTGTCGGACGACCCCGGTTCCGGCACCCGTGAGCTCCATCTGGAGCTCACCATCGGCCTGTTCGCGGTCGCCCTGCTCATCCAGGCCGTGTTCGTCCGGCAGGTGCGGCTGCGCGGCGCGATGCTCGGCGAACGGATGCTGGCCGACCTGCGCGAGGACTTCCTCGTACGGTCGGTCGGACTGCCGCCCGGTGTCCTGGAGCGGGCCGGGACCGGCGATCTGCTGTCGCGGATCACGACGGACATCGACCGGCTGGCCAACGCGATGCGCGAGGCCGTGCCCCAGCTGGCGATCGGCGTCGTGTGGGCCGTCCTGCTGCTGGGCGGTCTCGTCGTCACCGCGCCGCCGCTCGCCGCCGCCGTACTGCTCGCGGTGCCGTTGCTGGTGGTCGGCTGCCGCTGGTACTTCAGGCGTGCGCCCGCCGCCTACCGCTCGGAGGCCGCCGGATACGCCTCCGTGGCCGCCGCGCTCGCCGAGACCGTGGACGCCGGGCGCACCGTCGAGGCCCACCGCCTCGGCGGACGCCGGGTCGAACTGTCGGAACTGCGGATCAAGCAATGGACGGCGTGGGAGCGCTACACACTCTGGCTGCGGTCGGTGCTCTTTCCGGTCATCAACGTCACGCATGTGACCGTGCTCGCCTCCGTTCTGATCATCGGCGGGGTGTTCGTCCTGCAGGGCTGGATCGGGGTCGGTCAACTGACGACGGGTGCGCTGATCGCCCAGATGCTGGTCGACCCCGTCGGGCTGATCCTGCGCTGGTACGACGAGCTGCAGGTGGCCCAGGTGTCGCTGGCCCGGCTGGTCGGGGTCCGGGACATCGAGCCGGACGCCGGGGACGCCAGGCTGGCGCCCGAGGGTCGCGACGTGCACGCCGACCGGGTGCACTTCGGCTACCTGGAGGGCGTGGACGTGCTGCGCAAGGTCTCCCTGGAGGTCGCGCCCGGCACCAGGCTGGCGCTGGTCGGCCCCTCGGGTGCCGGCAAGTCGACCCTGGGCCGGCTGCTCGCGGGCATCTACGCACCCCGCGACGGCCGGATCACCCTCGGCGGCGCCGAACTGTCCCGGATGACCGCCGAGCGGGTCCGCTCCCACGTGGCCCTGGTCAACCAGGAGCACCACGTGTTCGTGGGCTCCCTGCGCGACAACCTGCTGCTGGCCCGCACCGACGCGACCGACGCCGAGCTGTGGGCGGCGCTGGGCGCGGTGGACGCGGACGCGTGGGCCCGTGCCCTCGACGACGGCCTGGACACCGAGGTCGGCTCGGGCGGGTTCGCCCTCACTCCGGCCCAGGCCCAGCAGATCGCGCTGGCCCGTCTGGTGCTGGCCGACCCTCACACGCTGGTCCTGGACGAGGCGACCTCGCTCCTCGACCCCCGCGCGGCCCGCCACCTGGAACGCTCCCTCGCCCGTGTCCTCGACGGCCGCACCGTCGTCGCCATCGCCCACCGCCTCCACACCGCCCACGACGCGGACGTCATCGCCGTCGTCGAGAACGGCCGGATCAGCGAGCTGGGCAGCCACGACGAGCTGGTCAGGGCGGACGGGGCGTATGCGGCGCTCTGGCGGTCGTGGCATGGGTGAGCAGTGGGGACGGGAGGAGGCCGACCCGGCCGGGGCACGGGGGCGGGAAGGCTGAGGCCGGGCACGCCGGGCGGTGGGCGAGGGCCCTGGGCTGCCGGGCGGTCGGGTGGACCCGGCAGGCCGTGAGGCCGGGTGGGCCGTGAGGCCGGGTGGGCCGTGAGGCCTGCTGGACCGTGAGGCCTGCTGGACCGTGAGGCCTGCTGGACCGTGAGACCAGGGCTCTGTGCCATCGGGGCTGAGAGCGCGCAGGGCTGAGCCGGGTGACTTGGGCGGCCGGGGGGAAGCGCGATTCGGGGGCGCCAGGTGTCTGAAGCCGGGGGCGCAGTGCGCCGGGGGCAGGGATCGTGGACAGCCGGGGCCGACAGGGACACAGGGACACAGGGACACAGGGCCACAGGGCCACAGGGCCACAGGGACACAGGGCCACAGGGCCACAGGGCCACAGGGCCACAGGGCCACAGGGCCACAGGGCCACAGGGCCACAGGGCCACAGGGCCACAGGGCCACAGGGCCACAGGGC
>NZ_JBSGVW010000026.1:0-38217 GCF_053608645.1 Streptomyces sp. NPDC055013 | reverse complement strand
GCGGAACGACCGGCGCCCGGCATAGGGACGGTGCTCGGAAACACAGGGGCGGGGCAGCCGGGGCAAGCCCCTGCGTGGACGGGGCAGACGTGGGGCCCGGGTCCGCTCGGCCCCGCGCGGCGGGACGGATCCGGGACCGGGGATCCGGAGTCCGCGCCGTGGCCCCATGCCGCCGCACCGGAGCACACCCGTGCCGTTGCGCCGGGGTGAAAAGGGGTGGAAGGCTGGATAACGGCACCGGTTCGGGGAGCACCCGGGAACCACGCGGTTTCGCGCCGAGTGCGGCCTGTGCCCCGCGTCGCGGCGGCCCACCGCCGACCGCGGTGAGTTCGGGCCCGTCCCCACCACCTGGAGGTACCCGTGAACAGCGCCGACGGATGGGGTGACGACGTCTACCAGCCCGACGCATCCGATCAACGCGAGGACACAGGGCTGCTCGACGCCGAGGACACCCTGGAGAACGACGGCGTCGACGACCCCCTGGACCGCGGCTGGTCCCCACCGGACCGACCATGGGCGGTGGAGCACAGCGGTGTCACGGCCGCCGAGCGCCACCAGGGCGAGACCCTCGACCAGCGGCTCGCCGAGGAACAGCCCGACCTGGTCGCCCCCGACGGCGACGGCCTCGGCGACGCCGAGGGCACCGACGGGGAACTCGTCGACAACGAGGTCGGTGCCGCCCGCTCCGGCCGCCTCGTCGCACCCGACGAGGGCGCCCACGAGGACGAGGAGAGCGCGCTCGTCGCGACGGACGTGGGCATCGACGGCGCGGCGGCGTCCGCGGAGGAGGCCGCCATGCACATCGTCGACGAGGAGTCCTACGGCTGACCGCCGCAGTCCCTGCTCGGCTGACCCCCGCAGCCCCCGTGCCACAGTCCACGCGCCTTCGGCGCCAGGCCGTCGGCCGTTGCCGTTGCCGTTGCCGTTGCCGTTGCCGTTGCCGTTGCCGCAATACGAGGAGCTCGCATGCAGCAGGACAAGCACCCCGACTACCACGAGGTCGTCTTCCGCGACCGCGCCGCAGGCTACGCCTTCCTGACCCGGTCCACCGCGACCAGCGACCAGACCATCGACTGGGACGACGGTAAGACCTACCCGGTCGTGGACGTCGAGATCTCCTCCGAGAGCCATCCCTTCTACACCGGGAAGGCACGCACGGTGGACACCGAGGGCCGGGTCGCTGCCTTCGAGCGGCGCTACGGCGGCGGAGCCGGACAGGGCAGCTGATCCGCCGAGCACACCGGAGGCCCAGAGCAAACCGGTGGTCCATGGCACACCGGAGGTCCAGGGCGTCCCCCGACCCGGCTGGTCAAAGCGTGCCGCAGGCCGATCACCGGCGTGCCGACCTGGCCGCCGCCCGCTCAGATCACGTTGAGCGCCGCCGCGCAGCCCACCCCGCCGAGCACCATGAACGCCGGCATCAGCACCTTGAGCTCGACCCAGCTGCCCGCCCGGAACCGCATCGGCTTCGGCGGGCCCAACGGGTACCAGCGCTTGCGGCCCACCGGAATCGGCCACAGGATCGGGCAGCCGGACACCGTCAGCGCGTCGCCGATGTCGTGCACCAGCGCACCCAGCACGATCGGCAGCCCCAGCCACAGGTACTCCTGGCCCGGTGCCGTGAACAGCCAGTCCGAGCCGTTGCCCGGCTTGTCCAGCACGCCCGCGAGGATCCACGCGCTGGTCGCCGCCAGCAACCAGACCAGGACGTCGGCGCTGGAACCCCGGGTCGCCCGCCACAGCAGGCCCTCGATGGCCAGCACCATGTGCGCGAACAGGATCGCCAGCACCGCCCAACGCCCGCCGGTGATCGCCAGGGCGGAGGCACCCCCGCCGATCATGACCGCCCACAGCCAGGTGTGCGTGAGCGTGCGATGCCCACCGGAGCGCCGTGGGTCGCCCTGCTTCTTCGTCGCCTTGTAGACCGCGTACGACAGCTTGTCGACGATCTCGCAGAGCCAGCGCGACAGCGGACCGAAGGCCCGCGAGATGGTCGCCGCCTTGTGATCGAGGTCCGGGGCGAGGGCGGCCCCGGCGCAGATCAGCGCACCGGCGAGGAGGACCGGCCAGGGCATTCCGTGCCCGGCAGCGGCAGCCGCCGCTCCGACGCCGAGCCAGGCGGCAGCGCCCGACAGTGAGTGTGCTGGTCCCATCATCGGTGTTGCCCGCCCCATTCCTCGTGTGCCGCTGTCCAGTTGACCGGGTTCGCTGACGTGTCGTCGGCGACACAGCGTAGCGTTCGCGATCTTCGCGCTCGCAGCCGATTCCCCTCTGGGCCAGGAGGGCAGGCAAGATGGGTGGGTGACCCTCATCGATCAGCTGCCGCCGACCGCCGACCCCGACGCCCTCTACGAAGCCTTCGAGTCGTGGGCCGAGGAGCGGGGTCTGACTCTGTACCCCCACCAGGAGGAGGCGCTGATCGAGGTGGTCTCCGGCGCGAACGTGATCGTGTCGACGCCCACCGGCTCCGGCAAGAGCATGATCGCCGCGGGCGCCCACTTCGCCGCGCTGGCCCGGGACGAGGTCACCTTCTACACCGCCCCGATCAAGGCACTGGTCTCGGAGAAGTTCTTCGAACTGTGCAAGATGTTCGGCACCGAGAACGTCGGCATGCTGACCGGCGACGCGTCCGTCAACGCCGACGCGCCCGTCATCTGCTGCACCGCCGAGGTGCTCGCGTCGATCGCCCTGCGCGACGGCAAGCAGGCGGACGTCGGCCAGGTCGTCATGGACGAGTTCCACTTCTACGCGGAGGGGGACCGCGGCTGGGCGTGGCAGATCCCGATCCTGGAACTGCCACAGGCGCAGTTCATCCTGATGTCGGCGACGCTCGGCGACGTCTCGATGTTCGAGGAGGACCTCACCCGGCGCACCGGCCGCCCGACCTCGGTGGTCCGCTCGGCCACCCGTCCTGTGCCGCTGTCCTACGAGTACAAGCTCACCCCGCTCACCGAGACCCTGACCGAGCTGCTGGAGACCAAGCAGGCGCCGGTCTACATCGTGCACTTCACCCAGGCTCAGGCCGTGGAGCGGGCGCAGGCGCTGATGAGCATCAACATGTGCTCGCGCGAGGAGAAGGACCAGATCGCCGAGCTGATCGGCAACTTCCGCTTCACCACCAAGTTCGGCCGCAATCTCTCCCGTTACGTCCGGCACGGCATCGGTGTCCATCACGCCGGAATGCTGCCGAAGTACCGGCGACTGGTGGAGAAGCTCGCGCAGGCCGGTCTGCTGAAGGTCATCTGCGGCACGGACACGCTCGGTGTCGGCGTCAACGTCCCCATCCGCACGGTGCTGTTCACGGCCCTGACCAAGTACGACGGCAACCGCGTCCGCACCCTGCGCAACCGGGAGTTCCACCAGATCGCGGGCCGCGCCGGGCGCGCCGGCTTCGACACGGCGGGCTTCGTCGTCGCCCAGGGCCCCGAGCACGTCATCGAGAACGAGAAGGCGCTCGCCAAGGCCGGCGACGACCCGAAGAAGCGTCGCAAGGTCGTCCGCAAGAAGGCGCCGGAGGGCTTCGTCGCCTGGTCGGAGAACACTTTCGAGAAGCTCATCGCCTCCGAACCGGAGCCGTTGACGTCCCGCTTCCGGGTCACGCACACCATGCTCCTGTCGGTGATCGCCCGACCGGGCAACGCCTTCGAGGCGATGCGGCACCTGCTGGAGGACAACCACGAGCCGCGCAAGCAGCAGCTGCGGCACATCCGTCGCGCGATCGCGATCTACCGCTCGCTGCTGGACGGCGGCATCGTCGAGAAGCTCGACGAGCCGGACGGCACGGGGCGCATCGTCCGCCTCACCGTCGACCTCCAGCAGGACTTCGCGCTCAACCAGCCGCTGTCCACCTTCGCGCTTGCCGCGTTCGAGCTGCTGGACCCGGAATCGCCGTCCTACGCCCTGGACATGGTGTCCGTCGTCGAGTCCACCCTGGACGACCCGAGGCAGATCCTGGTCGCTCAGCAGAACAAGGCGAAGGGCGAGGCCGTCGCCGCGATGAAGGCGGACGGCATCGAGTACGAGGAGCGCATGGAGCGCCTCCAGGACATCACGTACCCGAAGCCCTTGGAGGAGTTGCTCTTCCACGCGTACGACACGTACCGCAAGAGCCACCCCTGGGTCGGCGACCACCCGCTGTCGCCGAAGTCCGTCATCCGGGACATGTACGAACGGGCCATGTCCTTCACGGAGCTGGTGTCCTTCTACGAGCTGGCCCGCACCGAGGGCATCGTGCTGCGCTACCTCGCGAGCGCCTTCAAGACCCTCGACCACAACATCCCCGACGACCTCAAGTCGGAGGATCTGCAGGACCTGATCGAGTGGCTCGGCGAAATGGTGCGCCAGGTCGACTCCAGCCTGCTCGACGAGTGGGAACAGCTGGCCAACCCGGAGGAGATGACCGCCGAGGAGGCCCAGGAGAAGGCCGACGAGGTCAAGCCGGTCACCACCAACGCGCGTGCCTTCCGCGTCCTCGTCCGCAACGCGATGTTCCGCCGCGTCGAGCTCGCCGCCCTCGACCACGTCGAGGAGCTCGGCGAGATGGACGCCGACGCCGGCTGGGACGCGGATGCCTGGGGCGAGGCGATGGACAAGTACTGGGACGAGTACGAGGACCTCGGCACCGGCCCCGACGCCCGTGGCCCCAAGCTGCTGGTGATCGAGGAGGAACCGGCGAACCGCCTGTGGCGGGTCCGTCAGATCTTCGACGACCCGAACAGCGACCACGACTGGGGCATCAGCGCGGAGATCTACCTCACCGCCTCCGACGCGGAGGGTCGCGCCGTGGTCCGCGTCACCGACGTAGGCCAGCTGTGAGCACAGGAGAATCCCACTCATGACGACGAACCCGGCGGAAAGACTCGTCGACCTGCTCGACCTGGAGCAGGTCGAGGTCAACATCTTCCGCGGGCGCAGCCCGCAGGAGTCCCTGCAGCGGGTCTTCGGGGGCCAGGTCGCGGGCCAGGCACTGATCGCCGCGGCGCGCACCACGGACGGGGACCGTCCGGTGCACTCGCTGCACGCGTACTTCCTGCGCCCGGGGCGGCCGGGCGTGCCGATCGTGTACCAGGTCGAACGGGTGCGGGACGGCAGGTCGTTCACGACCCGCCGGGTCACCGCCGTGCAGCAGGGCCGCACGATCTTCAATCTCACCGCCTCCTTTCACAAGCCTGAGCAAGGGAGCTTCGAGCACCAGCTGCCGCCGGCACGCGAGGTTCCGGACCCGGAGTCGCTGCCGACGGTCACGGACGAGATCCGGGAACATCTGGGCACGCTGCCCGAGCAGTTGGAGCGGATGGCGCGCCGTCAGCCCTTCGACATCCGCTACGTGGACCGGCTCCGCTGGACCGACGAGGACGTCAAGGGCGCCGAGCCGCGCAGTGCCGTGTGGATGCGCGCCGTCGGGCCGCTGGGCGACGACCCGGTCGTGCACACCTGCGCGCTGACCTACGCCAGCGACATGACGCTCCTGGACGCCGTCCGTATCCCGGTGGAACCGCTGTGGGGCCCGCGGAGTTTCGACATCGCCTCGCTGGACCACGCGATGTGGTTCCACCGGCCGTTCCGGGCGGACGAGTGGTTCCTGTACGACCAGGAGTCGCCGATCGCGACCGGCGGACGGGGTCTCGCCCGTGGGCGGATCTACGACCTGGAGGGGCGCCTGCTGGTGTCCGTCGTCCAGGAGGGACTGTTCAGGGCGTTGTAGCCCGCGGAGTTCTGCGCCGGAGCCAGCTGAGCAAGCCGCGCGGCGGTTTTGGCGCCACGGGCCGGGAGGCACCGAGGTGCCCTGCGTGGTGCGCCGGAACGGGGGCCCGTTTCACTGTCGGACGTGGCGCGGGCCGCCTGTCTCGCGCCTCCTCGAGAACCACGGCCAGTTCGGCCCGCAGCAGGCTGATCTCGTCCGGGTCGTCCGCCGTCATGAGCTTCTCGGCGATGAGCGCGGAGGGTGAACCCGGTGCGCCGGATACCGGCGGGCCGGGGCGGAAGCGGTTGACGTGAGAGCGCTCATAGGGGTCGGGGACGAGCTCCGCGATCTGGACGGGATCGAGGAAGGCGGCCAGCGCGCCCGCGCTCTCCCATGGATCCTCGGCCAGTCGCAGCAGGAATCCCCGGTGCCGGCCCCGCCAGTTGCGCGGCCGCAGGTCCACTCCGGCGTCCAACATGCCTCGCAGCCCTTCGGGCATGCGCCGGTCGTTCAGCAGTGGGCCGTTCTTCTCGTCGGCGGCGACCTGCTTCAGTTCCTCGGCCAGATACAGCCAGACCACGGCTCGATAGCGGTTGAAGTACCACTTCACCGGCACCACCAGGCCCAGCCGTGCGAGCCGTGTGAACCTGCCGGGGGACACATCGACGAGGTCCGCGCCCTCGGTCGTACCCACCACCCGGACACGGTCCACCAGGGGCTCCGGCAAACCGCGCCCCGAACTCACCCTCTCGATCTCGGACCGTGGGACACGCCGGCCCCCGCCTCCCTCGTCGGGCACGGTCCGGATGAGGCCGAGATGGATTGCGAGGTCCAGCTCGCCTCGTTTCACTCCCAGTTCCCGGGCCGCGCGGCTCGGCGTGCAGGACAGGAGGTGCGGTTTCGTAATGGTCTCGCTCGACATAGTCGATCTCCCCCGTGGAGTCAGTGGCTCACGCTCTGTGCGTTCGCCGTGACAAAACCGTAGCCGCTCGGCCCGATCTCGTGGCGGGCCTGTGGATAACTCCACGGGGGGCGAAGAAGTAGCAGGTCAGAGGTCTGTGAGAGGTGTCCGCTCGGGCTGTCGGGCGTCCACGTCGAGGTGCTCACCGACCCGGTTGACGAGCAGGGTCATCTCGTAGGCGATCTGGCCGATGTCGACCTCCGCGCCGCTGAGGACGCACAGACAACTGCCGGTGCCCGCCGCCGTCACGAACAGCACGGCTTCGTCGAACTCGACCATCGTCTGACGCACCTTGCCCGCGCCGAAGTGCCGTCCGGAGCCCTTGGCCAGGCTGTGCAGCCCGGACGAGACGGCGGCCAGATGCTCGGCGTCCTCGCGCCGCAATCCCGTACTCGCGCCCGTCACCAGACCGTCATTGGACAGCACCAACGCGTGCCGTACATGATCGACGCGCTCCGTCAGGTCGTCCAGGAGCCAGCCAAGTCCCTGGTTCTGCGCCATGATCCGGTCTCCCCGTGTAGATGTCTCCCCCTGCACCGGAGGAACTCTTCGCCACCCTTCCCGACGATCCGGCCCTCGGGCAAGGAGGATGGGGGCATGGCGAAGAAGATGACCGATGAGGAATGGCGGGCGTTCGTCTCGCAGGGCACACGCACCGGAAAGCTGTCGACCGTGCGAGCCGACGGCAGTCCGCATGTGACGCCGATCTGGTTCGTGCTCGACGGGGAAGAGCTGGTGTTCAACACCGGAAAGTCGAGTGTCAAGGGGCGCAATCTGGTCCGCGACGGCCGGCTGGCTCTGTGCGTGGACGACGACCGGCCGCCGTACGACTTCGTGGTGCTGCAGGGCCGCGCCCGGATTTCGGAGGATCTGGACGAGCTGCGTCACTGGGCGAGTCGTATCGGCGCGCGCTACATGGGCGAGGAGCGCGCGGAGGAGTTCGGGGCCCGCAACGGCGTGCCGGGTGAACTCCTCGTCCGCGTCACGATCGACAAGGTCCTGGCGGAGAAGAGCGTCGCCGAATAGCAGCCGAATGGCACCGAACGCCGATCGAAACACCGGGCGACACATCTCAGGCACCGGCCGGCTCACGAAGTCGCCCAACCCGCGGAGCCGGTCGGCCCACGGAGTCGGTCAGCCCACGGAGTCGAGCAGCCGGGCGGTGTGCATCCGCCCGGCGTACTCGACGAGCCGGATCAGCACCTCCTTCCCCGAGTCGCGGTCCCGGGCGTCACAGAGCACCACGGGAGTTCCCCGGTCCAGGTCGAGGGCGCGTGAGACGTCCTGTGCGCCGTAGGCCCGGGCGCCCGCGAAGCAGTTGACGGCCACGACGAACGGGATGTGCCGGTGCTCGAAGTAGTCCACTGCGGGGAAGCAGTCCTCCAGGCGCCGGGTGTCCGCGAGGACCACCGCACCGAGGGCTCCCTGTGACAGTTCGTCCCACAGGAACCAGAAGCGGTCCTGACCCGGTGTGCCGAAGAGGTAGAGGGACAGGCCGGACCGGATCGTGATGCGCCCGAAGTCCATGGCGACCGTCGTGGTGACCTTGTGGTCCACGCCGTCGGTGTCGTCCACCCACTGCCCGGCTTCACTGAGCAGTTCCTCGGTGCGCAGCGGCCGGATCTCGCTGACCGCGCCCACCAGGGTGGTCTTGCCCACGCCGAATCCGCCGGCGACAAGTATCTTCAACGCCAGCGCGGTCTCGCCGTCGGTGGCGTCGGAGTGCTCGGAGACCATCGTTCACTTCTCTCGGGAGTGCCGGTATCGGTCGTGGTCACTGTGCGAAGTCAGCATCATGACAACTGAGGCTGCTCTTCGTGGGATTGGACCGCTTCTTGCCGCCTGGTTGCGAAAAGTCATCTACAGCGCCCGCAATCCTTCGATCACCTCGCGCAGAATCCGTTCGTCAGGAAGCTGTGCGGGCGGTACCGGACGGCTGACGGTCACGCAGCCGAGTTCCAGGAGGTCACCCAGGAGCACCCTGACGACGCCCACGGGCAGATCGGCGCCCGCGGCGAGTTCCGCGACCGACTGCGTCTCCGGTCGGCAGAGCTCGATGAGGGCCCGGTGTTCCGGCCCGAGCGACGTGTCGTCGTCGGCAGCGGGCGCGGCGGCGTCCAGGGTGACCAGGGCGATCAGATCGAAGCGCACGCCCGTGGGGCCGGGTCTGGTGCGTCCGCCCGTCATGGCGTACGGACGGACAAGGGGCCCGGCCTCGCCGTCGTACCACTGGCTGCCCTGCTCGCGCGGGGTGCCCGTCGTGTCCTCGGTCATGTGCGCGGACCGCCCTTCCGGCTCAGCCCGCAGCGGGCGGTCGCGCGGCCGCGCGTGGCGGTGCGTAGAGGTGCTCACCGACGCGCTTGACCAGTCGTGCCATCTCGTACGCCACCAGTCCGATGTCGGCGGTCACGGCGGTGAGGACGGCGAGACAGGAGCCGTCGCCCGCGGCCGCCACGAACAGGAAGGCGTCGTCCATCTCCACCATGGTCTGCCGCACGCCGCCGGCGCCGAAGTGCCGTCCGGTGCCCTTGGCCAGGCTGTGGAAGCCGGAGGCGACCGCGGCGAGGTGCTCGGCGTCATCACGGCGGAGGTCGCTGGAGGCGCCCACGGCGAGCCCGTCGTTGGACAGCACCACGGCGTGCCGTACCTCGCTGACGCGCACTACCAAGTCGTCCAGCAGCCAGTCGAGTTCACCGGACCGCTGAGCGGCCCTCGTGCTCGGATCCTGCATCATGCGGGGTCTCCTTCGCTGCTGTCGCTGCGGGATCTGGAATCGGGCATAGCGCCGCGACCGGGCTGCCTGCCGCCGCCGCGAGCCCAGCCGTCGCGGTAGGCCGCCATGCGGTCCCGGACGAGTTCGGGGGTGCGACGGCCGTCGTCGTGGGAGGCGGTCGTCCCTGTCTGTTCGTCGGGGCGTCCCTCGCGCAGTTGGGGGGCGAGGTTTGCCTGCCGTACTCGGCGCGGGAGGTTGTCGGAGGCTTCGGAGTCGTCCGGGGGTCGGTGCAGTCGCAAGGTGGTGACTCCCGGAGGTGGGGTGTCGGTGTGAGGCTGCGCAGCGGCCGGTGCGGGCGCCACCAGCGCGGGCCGGTCGGCGACCGCGTGGACGGCCTCCTGGCGCGGTTCGGCGGCCGGCACGCGCGCGTACCCGTGTTCGGCGTGCCGATCGGTGCCCTGCGACTTCTCGGGGGAATGTTCCGCCGCGGCGTTGTGCAGCAGGGCCGTGGGCAGCAGAACGACCGCGGTGGTGCCGCCGTAGGGCGAGGTGCGCAGGTGCACCTTGATGGCGTGCCGGGACGCGAGCCTGCTGACCACGAAGAGGCCGAGCCGGTCACTGTCGAACAGGTCGAGTGCCTCGGACTGTTCGATGCGCCGGTTGGCCTCGGCGAGGGTCTCCTTGCCCATGCCGAGGCCGCGGTCCTCGACCTCGACGGCATAGCCGTTGCCGACGGGCTCGCCGGTGATGCGCACCCGCGTGTGGGGCGGCGAGAACTGGGCGGCGTTCTCGACGATCTCCGCCAGTAGGTGGGTGAGGTCGGCGACGGCCGCGCCGATGACGGACGCCTCGGGGAGCTGGCGTACCTCCACACGCGCGTAGTCCTCGACTTCGGAGACAGCGGCGCGGACCACGTTCGTCAGGGAAACCGGCATCCGCCAGGCCCGCCCGGGCGCCGCTCCGGAGAGGATGATCAGGCTCTCGGCGTGGCGTCGCATGCGGGTGGTGAGGTGGTCCAGCCGGAAGAGGTCGCTGAGTTCGTTCGGGTCGTCGGAGCGCCGTTCCATGCTGTCCAGAAGGCTCAGTTGGCGGTGCACGAGGACCTGGCTGCGGCGGGCGAGGTTGACGAAGACTCCGGAGATGCCGCTGGCGAGTTCGGCGCGCTCGACGGCGGCCCGGAGCGCCGCTCGGTGGACGGTGCCCAGGGCCTCGCCGACCTGGCCGGTCTCGTCCTCGGCGGGCGGCTCGGGCGGCGCCTCGGCCCGGATGTCGATCTCCTCACCTGCGCGCAGCCTCCGCATGGCCTCGGGGAGTTTGCGCCGGGCGATCTCCAGGGCGGTGTTGCGCAGGCTCACCAGCTCGACGACGAGGCCACGGCCGATGCGGACGGAGATCACCAGTGAGGCGGCCACTGCGGCGAGGCCTAGGAGCACGGCGGCGCCGGCCGGGGTGAGCAGCCCGCGGGTGAAGGGGTCGGCGCGATCCGCGACACCGCGCCCGGCGTCCTGCTCGATCGTCCGCATCGCGTCCTGCACGCGTGCATGTGCCTGGCCCCAAGTGGCTTCCCCGGCCGCGTCGATCGCCCGCGCGCCCGGTGCGGTGGCCAGGACCCTGTCCTCGACTGCGACGACGGCCGCGTAGGCGCTGCCGTCTGCGAGGCTCTGCCAGGCCGCGCCTTCCGGGCCGCGCAGGTCGGCGACGGCCGCCTCGAGGAGGGTACGGCGGGTGTCGACGGCGCCGGTGAACAGCCGCAGTCGCTCGCCGTCGAGACGCCCGGCGAGACGTGCGCTGTCCAGCACCACGTCCTCCTGCGCCAATGCCTCGCCCGCGCGGGCGAATTCGAGCAGTACGCGCGCGTCGGAGCCGAGTTCGGCGTCCTGGATGCCGGTGAGCGCACCGCCCACCGAGAACGCGCTCGCGATGGTCGCGGTGTACCGTCCGTACGCCTCGTCCCAGCCCGCACGGCGGTCGAGAACGGCATTTCGTACGGAGCTCAGTTGTTCGGCGCCGCTGACGAAGGCCTCGAGACGTCGGGCGACTCCGGCGGGGAGTTCCTCGCCGTCGGCGACCGTGTTGCGGTCGCCGAGCCGCAGCCGCGCCACCGCCTTGTCGGTGTCCTGCGCGAGCTTCTTGAGGTCGTCGCTCTGTCCGGCGGACGGGTCGGTCGCGTAGCGCACGGCGGCCTCGCGTTCGGCCTGCAGGGCAGCGACGGCGGTTGCGGCGGGCGTCCTGACCTCGGAGTCGACGCGCTGCAACTGGCGCAGCCTGGAGACGTCCTGGGCGGTGGTGACGGTGGCGTAGGCCCACAGGGCCAGCAGCGAGACGACCGGCACCATCAGCAGACAGACGATCTTGGCGCGGACGGTGCGCGGGCGGATGCGCCAGCGCTCCGCGTGGGTGGGTGTGTCGTAGGGCGGCGCGCCCAGGGTCTCGTCGAGGCCTTCGTCGGCCGGTGGCCCGGCATGGGCGCGGCGACCGCGCGCGGGGGGCGGTGACGGCGTCCCGGCGCCGGCTGCGGTGGTCCTACGGGGTGTGCGCATGGCCTCCTCGCTCGGAAGTGGTTCGGGGCGGGTCTTCGCTGGCCGTCGCCGGTCCGGCCCCGCCACTAGCCGGCGACGCTCTCGACCGATCCCTGAGCCGACGCGGATGCCGCACGTTCCCCCGTGGTGGGCGACAGCGCGACGAAGGCGGAGGTCAGGAAGAGGTAGGACCCGAGGCCGACGGCGAGGGGGAAGATGAACTGCATCGCCGTGGCCCCGGGCAGGACCTCACCGGCGGGTGTGACGTCCACGCTGACCGCGAACATCCCGGTGTAGTGCATGCTGCTGACCGCCGCGCCCATGATCAGGGAGGCGATGGTGACAGCGACGGGCGACTTGATGTTGAGCGCCGCCCACAGGGCCGCCGTCGCCGCGACGATGGCGATCATGACGGACACTCCGACGAGGACAGGGTCATAGGTGACTTCGCCGTGGAGTCGTACGGCGGCCATGCCCAGGTAGTGCATGCTCGCGACGCCGAGCCCGGTGGTGAGCCCGCCGAGGAAAAGCGCGCGGGTCCGGTCGCGGCTGTATCCGACCGCGAAGACGCCTGCGCAGACGACGGCCATGGCGACGAGGAGGCTCACGATGGTGAGCGGCACGTCGTAGCGGATGTCGGTGCCGCGGACGCTGAAGCCCAGCATGGCAACGAAGTGCATGGTCCAGATGCCGGTGCCGATCGCCGAGGCGGCGGTGATGAGCCAGTTACGGCGCGAGCGGCCGGTGGCGCCGAGGGCGCGGACGGTGCAGCGAAGCCCCAGCGCGGCGCCTATGCACGCCATCGCGTACGACAGTACGGGGGTCAGCCAGCCGAGGGCGGCGTGGTCCAGGTGTCCCATGGCCCCGGGACGCTAGCCGGGGCAGGGGCGCGCGCGAGGGGCGCATTTCGAAAGCTGTTGGAATATGACACGGAGATGCAGCGGAACGATCGCGTCACGCTCGAACGTGTGCGCAGCGGCATCATCCGGGCCGGTGAGGGATCATGCGGAACATGAGCGACGACCACACACATGTGCAGGAGTTCTTCGGGGCCCGCGCCGCCGACTGGGACAGTCGGTTCCCCGACGACGGGCCCGCCTACGCGGCCGCGGCTACCGCGCTCGGACTGCGCGAGGGGGATTGCGTGCTCGACGCGGGCTGCGGCACCGGGCGCGCCCTGCCGCCGCTGCGTGCCGCCGTGGGGCCCTCGGGACTGGTCCTCGGGGCCGATCTGACCCCGGCCATGCTGGGGGCCGCCGTACGGGCCGGGCGGGACGCGGACGGGCAGTTGATGCTTGCCGACGTGGCCGCGCTGCCGCTGCGGTCGGAGTCACTCGACGCCGTGTTCGCGGCCGGCCTCATCGCGCACCTGCCCGATCCGGCGCAGAACTTGCGGGAGTTGGCACGTGTGGTGCGCCCCGGCGGCACGCTCGCGCTGTTCCACCCGATCGGCAGAGTGGCGCTGGCGGCACGCCAGGGCAGGCAGATCACCCCGGACGACCTGCGGGCCGAGCCCAACCTCCGGCCGCTGCTGACGGGGTCGGGGTGGCGCATGACGTCGTACGTCGACGAGGACGACCGCTTCCTGGCGCTGGCCGTGCGGGAGTCCTGAGGTCTCAGCTCTGCCCGGCGACGGCCGCCGCGAAGGCGTCCGGGTTGTCGTGCATGACGTTGTGGCCGGCACCGGGCACGGTCACCACACGTATGCCCGCGGCCTCCAGGGCTGTACTGCCCGGGAGTTCACCGGTGAGCTCGCCCTGAAGGTACACACGGTCGATCGCCAGTCCTTCGAGGATGTCACGCATGATCGGCTCGGAACCGCGCCGCAGCCCCACAGCGCTGCGGTACAGGGCGCGCGGGTCGGCCAAGCGCATGGTCACAGCCCACAGGGGCCCGACCGATTCCAGCACGCGCGCGTGCGCCTCACCGACGAACTCCTCCTCCCCGTACGCCGTGATCCATGCGCTCCCGGCACTGGGCGGAGGCGAGGCGTCGAGGTTGGCCTCGGTGAGAACCAGCCGGGAGACGAGGTCGGGCCGTCGGTGGGCCAGCACAATGGCGACGGAACCGCCCATGCTGTGCGCGATCAGCTCCGCGTCGCTCACCCCAGCCGTGTCCAGAGCCGCGGCCAAGGCATCGGCGTGGTCCTCCAGCCGGTAGCCGAAGTCCTCGGGCCGGTCGCTGATGCCGTGCCCCGGCAAATCGACGAACAGACTCCGTCGCCCCGCGAGTTCGGGCCGCGCCGCGATGTGGGCGTGGTACACGGAGGAGACCGCCCCCAGCCCGTGCACGTACACGCGCGCGGGTTCCTCCCCCGGCGTCTCCGTCCAACGGATACAGCTGCCCTTGCCGTCGAAATCGGCCTGCCTCATCGCGTTCTCCTGGGTTCCTGGTCGGCCACGCCTTGCCGACTTCGTCACGTCGACGGACTCAACGATATACATCGCTGCCGATGTATCAAGACTTCGATGTATACCGTGTTGGATGTACAACGGAGGTGAGCGAGAATGTCAGCATGCTGGAGCTCGCCATCCTCGGATTCCTCTACGACACCCCGCTTCACGGCTATGAGCTGCGCAAGCGCCTCACGGCGCTGACAGGGCACGTGAAACCGGTCGCCGAGAGCACGCTGTACCCCGCCATCAAGCGGCTGGAGAAGGCCGGCCTGCTCGCCCGCGCCACGGAGCCCGGGGCAGTGGCCGCTCCGCGTCACGTCCTGACGCTGACCCAAGGGGGCCGACAGGAACTGCGCCGCCGACTCGCCGAGCCCGACCCGCGCGACATCAGCGACGAGAACCGGTGGTTCACGGTGCTCGCCTTCCTGCGGCACCTGGACGACTCGGCGGCCCAGTCCGCAGTGCTGCGACGCCGGCTGGCTTTCCTCGAAGAGCCCGCAAGCTTCTTCTACGACGGTGACCGGCCCCTTGCCGCCGAGGAGTTGGACGATCCTTTCAGGCGCGGCATCCTGACCATCGCACGGGCCACTTCCCGGGCCGAACTCAGATGGCTGCGCGAGACGATCGCTTCACTCGACGGCTGACGGGCCAATCTGCCGCACGGGGCAGCCGCGAACGCCAGGCCCCGGTCAAATGCCGAGATCATCGAGCCGAAAGCCGTTCGGGTAGCCCTTGATCTCCCAGTTCTGCCGCGCGAAGTGCGGCGCCCGGCGCGGCGGCAGCAGACGCACCGCACGGCCACGCACGCGTACCGCTCGTCGCACGAGGGCGCGGGTGGCCGCGCTCGGCGTCGGCAACGGAAGGCACGCAGAGCGAGTCGTCGAACAAGGCGAGTGTCGAGGTGCGCAGCAGGAGGGCGAGGGGGCGCGGGAACCAGGAGGCCATCAGGTCGAGCGTCGCCTCCGAGACCCGCCGCGCGTTCTCGTCCCAGCCGAAGCGGGCCTCCTCACAGGCGTCGAGGCAGGTCTCGAAATCCTCAAAGGACTCGGGGATGTTCTGGATACCCATGTACCCGCCCAGCGTGCCGTAGTGGACGGTGGAGGCGACGATCTCGTGGCGGGAGAGCCTGCGCCAGCCGTAGGCGTCGATCCACCGCCTGGGCATGACGACCCACGTGCACAGTACGTACCGCATGCCGTCGTTGCTGATGTCGTAGCTGCCGTGCATCCGATTGATCCGACGGCTCGCCGTGCGACCCAGGCACGGCTTACGTGCGGTAGAGCGCGAGCTCGAGCGCCCGCGTGAAGTCCTACGGGAATTCGTACGCCGAGGTGAGCCGGTGGATCTCCGAAGCTTCGCGGAACGGGTCCATCCGCCGGATCTGTTCGAGCCGCTCGAAGCGCTTCACCGTGCTGTCCCCCTTCTGTCGCCGAGGCTCCAACTCTACGTTGAATAGGGGAAGATGGATGATCAGTCACGCAGGGGGAAGGTGGTCACTATGTGGGGCAGGGTGCGCGAGTGGTGTGCGAGAGTTCTCCGCTCCTCTCGCACGGAGGCGGACACCGGCAAGGACAGGCGTACGCACAACCTCTTCGAGGCCGCCGCCGTGTATGTGTCGGCCTGCGCGGAGGATGACCAGGAGCAGATCGACGAGGCCGCCGGCTGGGTGTCTCCCGAGGCGCTGTCGTTCGGGGTGAGCGAACTGGCGTGCCGGGCCATCATCGCGCTCGCCCGGGAACGCGACGAGTCTCCGCAGACCGTCGCCCGGACCCTCCTCGGGCTCCCGGCGGCCTGACACCGCGGACGATCTCGGTCGATTCGCCCCGACCGGCCGGAAAACTGCAGCTCCGGGTGTGCCTGGGAGTCGTGACAAGCGGCTTCCGGTCACACTAAGGTGCGCGCCGATGGACGAACCGATGGGGAGGCTGGGATGGCAGAGACGGACGAGGAGGCCGTCGCCGCCGAGGACGATGCGCTGTACGTGCTCACGGCGGTGCTGCTGACGCCGGCGAAGTTCCCGAGCGTGCTGGGCGACGACTACCCGGAGGCCTGCGCGGCGCTCGGTCTCGCGCCGCTCGCCGACGGATACGGCCTGGTCATCGGCCAGGACGGAGACGGCGCCCGGTGGACGGTCGTCATCGACGACGTCTCCCTGGTCGCGGTCGCCATCGCGTCCTGGGACTGCGGCATGGAGTACGACCTGTCGCCCGACGAACGTACGGTCGTGGCCGCGCTGCCCGGCTGGCCCCTCGCGGTCGCGGTCGCCGCCCCGAATGTGCCCGCGCCGCACGATCCCGACCCCGAGATCGCTGACGGTCCGCCCCTCGCGCCGCCGGACACGAGCGTGTGGGGGCCGGCCCAGCGGCGGCTCGGCGCCGACGAGATCGCCCTGCAGTGGGCGACGTGGCGCGAGCAGATCGACGACGCAGACTTCGCGACGCCGGGCGCTGGGGCGGACACCGCCAAGGAGGCGGACGACCCCGAGGGCCGGAAACCAGAGGCCGAGAACGCCGAGCAGACCGAAGGGGCCGAGGAGACCGAGAAGCAGGGCGGCCACGGCGGTGTCCGGCGCGTGCTCGCCGAGGCACGCGCGTACGTGGAGTCCCCGCCGCCCCTCGGTCGCGTCCGGTCCTCCTTCGCCTCGGGCGACGCGCGGACCCTGCGCGCGGACGGCCCCGGCTGGTCGCTGGTCGCCAGGACCGACGACATCGCTTTCGTGCTCCTCGACGACGAGCCCGGCGAGGTCCTGCCGGTGGGCCGCGGCGTGGAACTGCCCGGCCTCCTGGAAGCGCTCGACAAGATGGCGGTACGCCCTTCCTGAGCTCTCCCGAACCCCTCCTGACCTACGCACCGAGCGGCACGGCAGTGCACCCGGACGGACCTGCCGGTGTCTGGTGACCCCACACGGCGGCAGCGTCACATGTGGCCCCAACCCATGGATGGCCCGGCAGAAGGACCGCACCATGAGGCAGCCTTCACGGCTCCGCTCTCTCACGTGCCCGTCCCTTCTGCCAGGAGACCGTCATGCGCCAGTCCCGAGGTATCCCGCTCCTCACCGCCACACTGCTGGCCGGCGCCCTCAGCTGGCCGGCTCCCGTGGCAGCCACGGCAGCCGGCGAGCAGCACTGCACCCGTCAGGAACGCGTACGGGTGCCAGGCGCGGCCTTCCAGCAGAACGCCTGCCTTCCGGATCTGACGACGTCGGGGCTCGCCGGCACGCCTTACACCGACATGACCGACCAGGCCGGCCTCACGGCACGGGGCACCCGGACCCCGACGGGAGTGCCCGGCATTCAGATCGACGGCTACTTCCCGGACTCCTCCCGCTTCAACGCCACACACGGGTGGCGTCACGACGCACAGTTCGTGATCCGGCTCCCGGATCGCTGGAACGGCGGGCTGGTCGTCACCGGCGCCCCCGGCACCCGCAGGCAGTACGCGACGGACACGGCGATCTCCGATCAGGTGCTCGCGCTGGGCTACGCCTACGCGGCGACCGACAAGGGCAACAACGGCTCCGACTTCTACCGCGACGGCAAGCGGCCCGGTGACGCGGTCGCCGAGTGGAACGCGCGCACCACTCAGCTGACCCGGGCCGCCCGCAAGGCGGTGGCCGAGCGCTACGGGCACGCTCCCCGGCGTACATACATGACCGGCATCTCCAACGGCGGCTACCTCACCCGCTGGCAACTGGAGAACCATCCCGAGCTGTACGACGGCGGCGTGGACTGGGAGGGCGCCCTGTGGACGGCGGACGGCCCCAACCTGCTGACCTCGCTGCCCACCGCAGTGGCACGCATGCTCGGCTCCGCACGGGACGAGGACCTGTACGCGGTCGGCTTCGCGCGCGGCTCCGAATTTCTGTGGCCCTACCACGAGCAGGCCTACTGGGGCGTCACGCAGAAGATCTACCGCGCCGAGTTCGACCCTGCGTACGACCCCGGCTGTCCCGGCCCGTCCGCCGGGACCACGCCGGAGCAGATCCTGGCACCGTGCGCCTCCGATGCCACGTACGACTACGCGTCGCGCCCGGCAGCCGTCCGTCGCGCCGCGGCCCGCGTCGCTCTGACCGGGCGCATCGGCAGACCGCTGATCACGCTGCACGGCGATCTGGACGCGCTGCTGCCGAAGGCGGCCGACTCGGACGTGTACGCACGCATGGTGGACGCGAGCGGGCGGGGCCCACTGCACCGGTACTTCACGATCGCGGGCGGCACGCATGTCGACGGGCTGTACGACACCTATCCGGACCGGCTCCGGCCGATCCTGCCCTGCTACCGGTCGGCCTTCGGCACATTGGTCGCGTGGGTGGAGCGGGGCACCCGACCGCCCGCGGACCATACCGTCGGCAGGCCCGCGAGCGGCGATGTGCTCAATTCCTGCGCACTGTCCGGCCCGGTCGCACCGACGGCCGGGCGATGATCAGCGACCGAGTTCCTTGCGCGTGGTGCGGCGCAGCCTGCGCCGCTGTGACGGGTCGAGCGTGAGGTAGGCGGCGGCCGGGACTCCCAGGACTATCAGGAGCGCGGCCCACCAGGGCAGCCAGATCAACAGGATGAGACCGGCCGCCACACCTCCCGCGGCGATCTTCGCGTTCTTCGACATGTGCGTCGCCTCCTTCGCGGCCACTGCCGCTCTCTGTCCTGAAAACGGGCTCGCGCTTCCAGCGGTTCCGAACCGCGACCCTGAGACGACCCTGAGGTACGGCCCTTACTGGTCGTGGAGATCCGGTGACGACCGTCGTCCGATGCCCCTGGCCCGTTGGCCGAAGCCCGATGCCCGATGCCCGAAGGCCAGTGTCCGATGTCCGTTGCCCGATCGCCGCACCGGATTCCGCACAAGAGGGATGCCCACGCAGACCAGAGCGTGACTCAGATCATAGAGCTGACATTTCGGCTGTGCCGCCGATTGCTGTATCCTCGGCCACTCGATCCTGGGTAGTCAAATTTGAGGAGTGCTGCAGAGCTGTGCCGAGGCTTTCCGAGGCAACACCGTCCGAGATCTCCGACCCGGCCGACTGCTGTGCCGTGTTCGTACCCGGTGACCCGGCCCGCACCGGCCGGGTCGCCTTCTGGCGAGCCGACGGGGGCGCGATTCCGCTCGCCGCAGCCGGTTCCGCCGAGGATCCGACCGTCGAGGACCTGACCGTCGCCCTGCCCGGCGAGGACGGTGTCGAGCTGGTGAGCGTGCCGGCCGTCCTGGTGCCGGTACGCGCCGCCCTGCCAGTGCTCACGCGTGCGCGTGCGTCCGAGCAGGCTCACCGAGCGGGCGTCTTCTGGGGCACGGCGACCGTACTCGCCCTGCAACTCGTGGCTCGCGGACTGCTCTTGCCCGGCCTCTCGGCGGACGATCACGACGCCTGGCGGGCCGGCCCCCTGCGCCCCGAGGACGTCGATCGCGTTCGGGCCCTCGCCGCTTCGATGCCTCCCGAGGCACATGCGGTGCCGCTGAGCGGCGTGGAGCCGCTCATGCTGCCGGATCCGGAGCGACTGTTGCGGGCCTTCCTGGACGCGGTCGCCGACGCACTCCCCCGCTCTCCCGCGGCGAGGCTCGTCACGGGCGCTCTCCCCTACGCGGCCCCGGAGCCGCAGCACCTGCCCGAACAGCGCGTATGGGCCGCAGATGTCGCCGCGGGCCACGACGCGGGCGTACGGCTCTCCCTGCGCCTTGAGGTGCCCGGTCTCGCCACGGCACCGCAGGATGCCGCGGCACTGTCGTTCCGAGCCGTTCTGCAGCTGCACAGTGTGCGTGATCCGGCGCTGGTCGCCGACGCCGCCGAGGTGTGGGCGGGTTCCGGCGCCTTCGGCCCACGCGCGCGGCTGGACGCCCTGCTGGCACTGCGCCGCGCGGCTCGCGCCTGGGCGCCGCTGACGCCGCTGCTCTCGGCGGCCGTGCCGGACGCGGTGGAACTGGCCGACGACGAGGTGACCGACCTCCTTCAGGAGGGCGCTCGGGCCCTCGCCGGAGCCGGCGTCGATGTGCACTGGCCCAAGGAGCTGACCCGCAACCTCACCGCCCGCGCGGTGATCGGCCCGCCGGACGAGGAGTCCGCGTCGGGCCGGGTGTCCTCGGCCACCCCGTCGTTCCTGGCCGCCGACGCGCTGCTCGCCTTCAACTGGTGGTTCGCACTGGGCGACCAGCGGCTCACGCGCGAGGAGCTGGACCGACTGGCCGAGGCGAACCGCCCTGTGGTGCGGCTGCGCGACCAGTGGGTCCTCGTCGATCCTCAGGAGGTGCGCCGTGCCCGCGCGCACCAGGACCACAAAGTGACGCCTATCGACGCGCTCGGCGCCGCGCTGACGGGCTCCACCGAGGTGGACGGCCGCCAGGTGGACGTCCGGCCCACGGGCTGGCTGGCGGCGCTGCGCGAACGCCTCGCGGACCCGGAGGGGCAGGACCCGGTGGGCCAGCCTGCCGCGCTCGCGGCCACACTGCGGGACTACCAGAGGCGCGGCCTGAGCTGGCTGGCCCGGATGACGTCCCTCGGCCTGGGCTGCTGCCTGGCCGACGACATGGGTCTCGGCAAGACGATCACGCTCATCGCGCTGCATCTGCACCGGCAGTCCGACGCCTCGTCCGCCGGTCCGACGCTGGTCGTGTGTCCGACCTCCCTGATGGGTAACTGGCAGCGCGAGATCGAGAAGTTCGCGCCCGGCACGCGCGTGCGCCGCTTCCACGGGTCACGGCGTGACCTGGATGACCTGGCGGACGGGGAGTTCGTGCTCACCACGTACGGCACGATGCGGCTGGACGCGCGTCGGCTCGCCGAGGTGCCCTGGGGCATGGTCGTGGCGGACGAGGCCCAGCACGTGAAGAACCCGTACTCGGCGACCGCGCGGGAGCTGCGCTCGATCGGCGCACGCGCGCGCGTGGCGCTCACCGGCACCCCCGTGGAGAACAACCTGTCGGAGCTGTGGGCGATCCTCGACTGGACGACGCCCGGCCTGCTGGGCCGCCTCGGCACCTTCCGCGCGCGCTACGCCCAGGCCGTCGAGGGCGGCCAGGACCCGGCTGCCGCGGAGCGTCTCGCCCGGCTCGTACGCCCGTTCCTGCTGCGCCGCCGCAAGTCGGATCCGGGCATCGCGCCGGAGCTCCCGCCGAAGACGGAGACCGATCGTGCCGTGTCCCTCACCACGGAGCAGACAGGCCTGTACGAGGCAGTGGTCCGCGAGACGCTCGCGGAGATCTCCGGAGCCGACAGCATGGCCCGGCGCGGTCTGATCGTGAAGCTCCTGACGGGCCTGAAGCAGATCTGCAACCACCCGGCGCAGTTCCTCAAGGAGGAGCGGCCTAGGATCGCCGGACGCTCGGGAAAGCTTGAACTCCTGGACGAGTTGCTCGACACCATCCTCTCCGAGGGGGCGAGCGTCCTGGTCTTCACGCAGTACGTGCGCATGGGACGCCTCATCGAACAGCATCTGGCGGCTCGTGGCATGCCCTCGCAGTTCCTGCACGGCGGAACACCGGTGGCCGAGCGTGAGGCCTTGGTGCGGCGCTTCCAGGACGGTGAAGTACCCGTCTTCCTGCTGTCGTTGAAGGCCGCGGGAACCGGCCTGAACCTCACCCGCGCCGAACATGTCGTGCACTACGACCGCTGGTGGAACCCGGCCGTCGAGGCGCAGGCCACCGACCGCGCATACCGCATCGGCCAGACCCGGCCCGTACAGGTGCACCGGCTGATCGCCGAGGGAACCATCGAGGACCGCATCGCCGACATGCTGAGCCGCAAGCGGAAGCTGGCCGACGCTGTGCTCGGCGCGGGCGAGGCTGCGCTCACGGAGCTGACGGACGCGGAGCTGGCCGATCTGGTGGAACTGCGAGGGGGCGCCCGATGACTCGACACGACGGTGACATGGAGCGCACGTTCGCCGCGCTGCCGCCCGCGCATGGGCGGGGATTCGCACAGACATGGTGGGGACAGGCCTGGCTGCAGGCGCTGGAGGAGTCGGCACTGGACTCGGGTCAGCTCAAGGCCGGCCGCAGGCTCGCGCGCGCGGGAGCGGTCGGCGCGGTGTCGGTGCGGCCGGGCCGCATCACGGCGCTTGTGCAGGGCCGCGACCGTACGGCGCACCGGGCCGACGTGCTGCTGGAGGTGCTGTCCGCGGAACAGTGGGACCGTTTTCTGGACATGGCCGTCGAACGGGCCGGGCATGTCGCCGCGCTGCTGGACCGCGACATGCCACCGGATCTGGTGGAGGACGCGGCCGCCAGGGGCATCGAACTGCTGCCGGGCATGGGCGATCTGGAGCCTGAGTGCGGCTGCGGCGCCTGGGACCACTGCGGGCACACGGCGGCCCTCTGCTACCAGGTGGCACGGCTGTTGGACCAGGACCCCTTCGTCCTGCTCCTGATGCGCGGACGGGGCGAGCGCGAGCTCCTGGACGACCTGCAGGCCCGTAGCGCCGCTCCCGCGACCCCGTCCGAGGCGTCCACGTCGCCCGAGGTGCAGGGAGTGGATGCCGCTGAGGCGTATGCGACCGGCGACATCCTGCCGCCGCTGCCTGCTCTGCCCGAGTTGCCCGCCGAGCCGGGAGTGCCGCCGTCCCTGGACACCGAGACGCCTCCCGCGCCCGGTGTCGACCCGGCTGCCTTGGAGTACCTGGCTGCCCGGACCGCCGCCGAAGCGCACCGCATGCTCGCGGAGGTGCTGCGGCCGGGTCCGGGACAGCAGGCCGTGGAAGTGGAGTTGACGCCCGACCAGGACGCGGTGCGCCTCGCCGCGGGCGCCCCTGTCGCCGACGTGTGGGAGCGGCTGGCCGACGGATCGGGACGCGGCCGGGAAGGGCTGGCGACGGCCGTGCGCGCCTGGCGACTCGGAGGAGTCGTCGCGCTGTCCGTGCTCGACGAGGAGTGGACCGTCGAGGGCGAAACGCTCGCACGCGCGCGTGCTGCCCTCGACTCGGCCTGGGACGAGGAGGAACGGCCGACTCTGCGGGCGAAGGGCAACCGCTGGACGGTCGTCGGCGCGCCACGTCAGCTACGCCTGGGGCGGGACGGACGCTGGTGGCCGTACCGCAAGGACCGAAGCCGTTGGGTACCCGCAGGGGGCCCTGCGCACGATCCGGCAACGGCTCTGGCCTCGGCGCAGGTCGAGACCGAGGAGGCACAGCCGTAGGTCATGCCGGCGGCCTGCCAAGTGCCCGCCTGAAGCACGACATGCGGCGAACGAGCACGGCTGCTGGGCGAGTTCGTTCGGTCTCCTTGGAGCAGCGCCGACTCGACGGAGACCGACCTCGGCTCGACGAGCGCTCGTCGCCCCGTGTTCATGCCGCAGTCGCACGGCGTTCCGCGTGAGCTTCAAATCTGGCCGCTGTCAGACAACTTGGTCTTCAGGAGGCCCGATGTCCCCGCACGCCACCGGTCGGCGCCACGCCCAACGTCTCGTCGCCGGGGGCGTACCCCTCGCCGTGATCGCGACGCTGGCGGCTGCCGGCCCCGCCGCCGGCGCGGCGAACAAGGGCAGCATCGCGAGCAAGAACCGCGCCGCACACATCGTGCACACGGCAACTCTCGGCGACATCCCGCTCGGCGCGTTCAGCAACGCGCTGCTGCCCGGCAGCGTGGGCAACGACCGGAGTGTGGACCTGGGCGGCATCGGCAGCGACATCTACCCGGCGGGCCGCAAGGGCGAGTTCTGGACCGTCACCGACCGCGGCCCCAACGGCCAGATCAAGGTGGACGGCACGAAGCGGCGGACGTTCCCCGTGCCCGGCTTCGATCCGGCGATCGTGAAGATCCGGGTGGCGGGAGGCGACGTGCGGGTGCTGGACGCGATCCCGATCACGACCACTTCCGGGAAGCTCGTCACCGGGCTGTCGAACCAGGCGAGCCGCGACGAGGCGCCGTACTCCTATGACGCGCGGACGCCTCTGGCGTACAACCCGAACGGGCTGGACACCGAGGGCATCGTGCGGGCCGCCGACGGGAGCTTCTGGCTCGTCGACGAGTACGGGCCCTCCCTTGTGCACGTCTCCGCGCGCGGGAAGGTCCTCACACGCTACGTCCCCAAGGGGCTCGGGCTCACCGGCGCGGGCTACCCGGTGGTGGAGGCTCTGCCCTCCGTCCTGCTGCACCGGAAGATCAACCGCGGCTTCGAAGGCCTCGCCCAACTGCCTGGCGGCGACCTGGTGATGGCCGTGCAGAGCCCGCTGTCCCTGCCGGACACGGATGCCGGCGAGGCTTCTCGCACCACCCGCCTGCTGCGCTTCTCGCCGAAGAAGAAGTCGGTCACCGCGGAGTACACGTACCGCTTCGACCCGGTGAACGTGGTGGACCCGAGCGAGGACGACACCTCCGAGCTGAAGATCTCCTCGGTTGTGGCCGTGGGCGGCAATCGGCTACTGGTCGAAGAGCGCACGGACAAGGCCGCACGGCTGCACCTGGTGCGCCTGGACCGTGCGGCGAACATCCTCGGCGGCCCCTGGGACGACGACACGACGTCACCGTCCCTGGAGCAGCTCGACGACCCGGCGGCCTCGGGTGTGCCGGTGCTGTCCAAGCGGCTGGTCGTCGACCTGGGCACGGTCAAGGGTGTGCCCGGGAAGATCGAGGGCGTCGCGCGCGTGGACCGCGAAACGCTGGCCCTCATCAACGACAACGACTTCGGGATGACCGACGGCGAGGGCGCGTTCGACGCCCAGGGCAGGCTCGTCGACAGCGGCATCGAGACGTCGGTGATCTACGTGCGGCTGCCGCGCGGCATCTGACGACTCGGGGCAGCTCGCCCGCCCGAGACGGGGGCGGTCCTAGGGCAGTTCGTCCGTAAGCGACGGGAGCAGCGATTCGAGATCACTCGGAAAGCCGCTCGGCAGCTCGGAGGGGAACCCCGACGGCAGTTCGGTCGGGAACCCTGACGGCAGTGAGGTCGGCAGTTCGCTCGGCAGCTTGCTGGGGAGCTCGGTCGGGATGCTGAAGGACGGCTTGGGCGAGCTGCTGGTGCTCCCGGCGGGCGACTTCTCGTCGGGCGAGTCGTCGCTCCCGAAGACCATCAGCACCACGGCCACGACTGCCCCGGCGGCCACGATGGCGGCGAGCAGGATGAACAGCGGCGTCCGCCGCCTCGGTCCACCGCCTCCGTCGGGTGATTCCGGGGGCGGCCAACCACCGTACGTGGGTGGGCCGCCGTCCCCCGGAGGGGGACCGTAGCCTCCGGGAGGCGGTCCGAAGCCACCGCCCGGAGGCGGCGTGTCACCCGGCGGTCCTGGCGGCTGAGGCGGTACGGGCGGCATGGCCATACCGACAAGACTCGCGTCGTCCCGGTCAGGACGCGAGCCCTTCTCCGGAGTTGATACGGGCCCATGCCGTGGAGCGCACGGTTCCGGAACATTCCTCGCGAAGACCGGTCGATCACCGACACCAATTGCCGGCACCCATTGCCCGTCCCGCGTGTGACTGACCTCTGGGCAGGCGGGTCACACGCGGTCGGGCACACGCGCGTGGCCTCAGCCGCGCGCACCCAGCAGGTGGTCAATCGCCAGCTGGTCGAGACGCTCGAAGGCCATCCCGCGCGCGGCGGCCACATCGACGTCGAACTCCTCGAAGGCCGTGCGATCCGCGAGCAGCGACTTCAGGCCGTCCGCCGCCGTCGGCTGCGCCAGCTCGTCCAGGCGCGCGACACGCAGGGCCTCCTGGACCTCCGGGTCGGCACGGAAGGCCGCCGAACGCTCCTTGAGGATGAGGTAGTTGCGCATGCAGCCCGCGGCCGACGCCCACACGCCGTCGAGGTCCTCGGTCCGCGGCGGCTTGAAGTCGAAGTGCCGGGGCCCGCTGTATCCGGCGCTCTCCAGGAGGTCGACCAGCCAGAAGGCGGCACGCAGGTCGCCGGCGCCGAAGCGCAGGTCCTGGTCGTACTTGATGCCGGACTGGCCGTTGAGGTCGATGTGGAAGAGCTTGCCCGCCCACAGCGCCTGCGCGATGCCGTGCGGGAAGTTGAGCCCGGCCATCTGCTCGTGCCCGACCTCGGGGTTGACGCCGTACAGCTCCGGGCGCTCCAGGCGCTCGATGAACGCCAGCGCGTGACCGACGGTCGGGAGCAGGATGTCGCCGCGCGGCTCGTTCGGCTTGGGTTCGATGGCGAACTTGAGGTCGTAGCCCTGGGAGGTGACGTACTCACCGAGGAGGTCGAAGGCCTCCTTCATGCGGTCGAGAGCCACGCGTACGTCCTTCGCGGCGCCGGACTCGGCACCCTCGCGCCCGCCCCAGGCGACGTAGGTCCTGGCGCCCAGCTCGGCCGCCAGGTCGATGTTGCGGATCGTCTTGCGCAGGGCGTAACGGCGCACGTCGCGATCGTTTGCGGTGAACGCGCCGTCCTTGAAGACGGGGTGCGTGAAGAGGTTGGTGGTGGCCATCGGCACCTTCATGCCGGTGGCGTCGAGTGCCTCGCGGAAGCGCTTGATGTGCGCCTCGCGCTCGGTGTCCGAGGACCCGAAGGGGATCAGGTCGTCGTCGTGGAAGGTGACACCGTGGGCGCCGAGCTCGGCCAGGCGCTGCACCGTCTCGACCGGGTCGAGGGCCCGGCGGGTGGCCTCACCGAAGGGGTCCCGTCCCTGCCAGCCGACGGTCCACAGGCCGAAGGTGAACCTGTCCTCGGGGGTGGGCTGGTAGCTCATGCCGCGGCTCCTCGCTGCTGACGACTGCTTGCTACGACTATTTCGTCATGGCAGTTTACAAATTAGTATGCCGACGCGTCCCTGGGAAGGGACAAGATGTCCCCGAAGAGGTGAGGTCCGGGTCTTGACGCTCGGGGCACCCTCGAAACAGCAGGCCGGTTCCCGCAGAGCCGCGGAAAGGGAGAGCCCGATGTCAGCAGCCGAGGGTCCGCTCGTCGTCGGCGTGGACACGTCCACCCAGTCCACCAAGGCGCTGGTCGTCGACGCGTCGACCGGGCAGGTCGTCGCGAGCGGCCAGGCGCCACACACGGTGTCCTCCGGCGTCGCACGCGAGAGCGATCCACGCCAGTGGTGGGACGCACTGCGCGAGGCGCTGCGCCAGTGCGGCGACGCCGCGCACGAGGCCGCGGCGGTGTCGATCGGAGGGCAGCAGCACGGCCTGGTCACGCTGGACGACCGGGGTGAGCCCGTGCGTCCGGCTCTGCTGTGGAACGACGTGCGCTCGGCGCCGCAGGCCCGTCGCCTGACCGAGGAAATGGGCGGCGCGAAGTTCTGGGCCGAGCGCACGGGCTCCGTCCCGGCCGCCTCCTTCACGGTCACCAAATGGGCCTGGCTTGCGGAGAACGAGCCGGAGTCCGTCCGGGCCACCAAGGCCGTGCGCCTCCCCCACGACTACCTCACCGAACGCCTCACGGGGCAGGGCACCACCGACCGCGGCGACGCCTCCGGTACGGGCTGGTGGGCGTCGGGGACGGAGTCTTACGACGAGGAGATCCTCGCGCGCGTGGGGCTCGACCCGGCGATGCTGCCCCGAGTGGTCCGGCCCGGCGAGATCGCGGGCACCGTGCGCGACAGCCACGAGCTGCCGTTCTCCAAGGGCACCCTGGTCGCGCCCGGCACCGGGGACAACGCCGCCGCGGCACTGGGCCTCGGCCTGCGGCCCGGCATGCCCGTACTGAGTCTCGGCACCTCGGGCACGGTGTACGCCGTGTCGAGGCGGCGCCCCGCCGACCCGACCGGCACCGTGGCGGGCTTCGCCGACGCGCACGGCGACTGGCTGCCGCTGGCCTGCACCCTGAACTGCACGCTCGCCGTCGACCGCCTCGCGACCCTGCTGGGCCTCGACCGCGAGGCCGTGGAACCCACCACGGGTCTCACACTCCTGCCCTACCTGGACGGCGAACGCACCCCGAACCTGCCGAACGCCTCAGGTGTGCTGCACGGCCTACGCCACGACACGACCGCCGGCCAGCTCCTGCAGGCCGCCTATGACGGCGCCGTCCACGCGCTGCTCGGCGCCCTGGACCTGGTCCTGGACGAGGACGCGGACCGCTCCGCGCCGCTGCTGCTGATCGGCGGAGGCGCCCGGGGTAAGGCCTGGCAGGAGACGGTACGACGGCTGTCGGGGCGCCCGGTGCAGGTCCCCGAGGCCAGGGAACTGGTCGCGCTCGGAGCCGCCGCCCAGGCGGCCGGCCTGCTGACCGGCGAGGATCCGGCCGCGGTCGCCCGGCGTTGGAACACCACACGCGGGCCGGTGCTGGACGCCGTGGAGCGGGACGACGAGACGCTGGCCCGGATCAGCGGGGTACTCTCCGACGCGGCCCCGCTGCTGGACCGGAGCCCCGAGACTCACTGAGGACTGAACGAGGATTGACGGAGGCATGACCGCACCGCTGCACGAGGCCCACCCGACCGGAACCGGGCGCGCGCTGCCGGACACCCAGCAGGGCATGCGCCGCCGCAATCTCGCCCGGGTGATGCACACCGTCAGCGCCGAGGGTCCGCTCTCGCGTGCCGCCGTCGCCTCCCGTATCGGGCTGACGCGCGCGGCAGTGTCCACCCTGGTCGACGAGCTGATCCGCTCTGGCCTGCTGGAGGAACTCGGTCCCGAGCGGCCCGGCCGGGTGGGCCGCCCCGGCTCGGCGCTCGCCGTCAGCGGACACGGTCCGGCCGGGATCGGTGCGGAGGTCGGCGTCGACCATCTCGCGGTCTGCGCCGTCGATCTGCGCGGCGAGGTGCGCTCCCGGGCGGTGCGGCACGGCGCGAATCGGGGCCGGGCGCCCGCACCGGTGATCGCGGAACTCGGCGAGCTGGTGCGCCAGGTCGTGACCGAGGCCGAGCACGAGGGGCTGTGGCCCGCCGGTCTGGCGATAGCTGTGCCGGGTCTGGTGGCGCGGGACGCCCGCACGGTCGTGCGCGCTCCCAACCTCGACTGGCGGGACACGGACCTCGGGGGTCTGCTGCCTGTGAACTTCCCGCTGAGCGTGGGCAACGAGGCCAACTTCGGTGCGCTCGCCGAGCTCTGGCTGGGCGACGGCACTCCGCGTGACTTCGTGCACGTGTCGGCGGAGATCGGCATCGGTGCGGCGGTCGTGGTGGACGGCGGGCTGCTGCGCGGGACACACGGTTTCGCGGGCGAGTTGGGCCATGTGCCGGTCCAGCCGGACGGACCCGCCTGTCCGTGCGGGGGGCGCGGGTGCCTGGAGCAGTACGCCGGCGAGGAGGCGGTGCTGCGCGCGGCCGGGCTGGAGCCGGGCGAGGACCGCGTCGGTCTGCTCGCCGACCGTGCCGCCGACGGCGACGAGGACGTACGGCGCGCCCTGCACGACGCGGGAACGGCGCTCGGTATCGCGCTGACGGGCGCGGTCAATCTGCTGGACCCGGAGAGCGTGGTGCTGGGCGGCGCGCTGGCCGGGCTGGCGCCCTGGCTGCTGCCGTCGCTGGAAGCCGAGCTGGACCGGCGCACCGCGGGACCGGCCTGTCCGGTGTCCGTGTCGCGGCTGGGCCCGGAGGGGCCGTTGCTGGGGGCAGCGCACTCCGTGGTGCGGGCGGTGCTGGACGATCCCGCGGTGGTGGCGGAGCGGGCCTGAGTGCCGACGGAGCTGGGCACGGAACCAAGGCGGCTCCCGGGCGTTTGGCGACATTCAAGTCGGCTTCGATTCCACAGCCGACCCGATTTCAGAATCCACGGCGGTTCAGATTTGGATTCCACAACAGGCCGGATTCCAGGTTGAGTTCACTCGTGTGAGTGAGCGAGTTATCCACAATCACGTGGCTGTCCACGGAAACCGACGCTCGCTTCTGCCCGACCCGTCGGCGCCGTACCGTGATTCACGCGAGCCGCAGTCATCGCAGGGCCTACGGCTCGACGCGCGATCGTTCCATTCCCCACCTGCCCGGCTGTCCCACCTGCCCCACTGTCCCACCTGATCCACCTCTCCCACCGGCCTTCCGCAGAACGGAGCTGTGCAGCGATGAGCGACCCCAAAATCCTGACCGTGCGCCCCGAGCCCGGCGAGTACGCGTGGACGTTCGGCGGCGCACCGCCTGTGGCCCGCATCTCCCCCGGCACAGTTCTCGACCTGTACACGGAGGACTGCTTCGCCGGGCGGGTGCGGTCGGAGAAGGACCTGGTGTCCGAGGTGTGCGAGTTTCCCTACCTCAACCCGCAGACCGGACCGTTCCACATCGAGGGCGCCGAGCCCGGGGACACCGTCGCCGTGCACTTCGTGTCGATCGAACCTGCCCGGGACTGGGCGGCGTCGACCACGGTCCCTCTCTTCGGCGCGCTCACCTCCACGCACACCACGGCCACGCTGCAGCCGCCGCTCCCGGAGACCGTCTGGATATGGCAGCTCGACCGGACACGACGTACGGCGTTGTTCCGGGCCCACGACAGTGACATCGAGGTGGAGCTGCCCATGGATCCGATGCACGGCACCGTGGGGGTGGCTCCCGCCAATCTGGAGGTCCGCTCCGCCCTGGTGCCCGACGCGCACGGCGGGAACATGGACACGCCCGAGATGCGGGCGGGCGTGACCTGCTATCTCGGGGTGAACGTCGAGGGCGCGCTCGTCAGCCTCGGCGACGGGCACGCCCGGCAGGGCGAGGGCGAGACCTGTGGCGTCGCGGTCGAGTGCGCGATGAACACCGTGGTGATCGTCGAACTGCTCAAGGGACTTGCCACACCGTGGCCCCGCATCGAGTCGGACACCCACATCATCTCGACGGGCTCGGCCCGGCCCTTGGAGGACGCGTTCCGGATATCCCAGCTCGACCTGGTGCAGTGGCTGGTGCGCGACTACGGGTTCAGCGAGCTGGACGCCTACCAGTTCGCGACCCAGGCCGTCGAGTCCCCGCTGGCCAACGTGTGCGACACCAACTACACGTGTGTGGCCAAGATCCGTAAGCAGTGGCTGCCGGCCCACGAGACGCACCGCGGAGTGCACGCGCGACTTCGGGAGACGGCAGCGACTCTGAGTTGAGCGCCCCGGCCGACCTCAACCGTTGAGCCCACGGCCACTCTGTGCCCGAGGCGCAGTCCCCTGACACTGAAACTGACGCTGACGCTGACGCTGACGCTGACGCTGAAAGGCGATTCCTCCGCCCCTGAAAGGCAAACCCCTTTGGAACGCGCAAGACCACGCCCCAGCCGCCGGCTGATCCTCCAAGGCACCGCCCTCGCCGCCGTCCCGTATGCCCTGCTCCCCGAGCGGCCGGCCGGTGCACATGTTCCCGCACCGGACTACGCGCTCGCCGTGTGGCGCCCGGCGAGCACCGCCAACTACACGGTGGCGGACCACCCAACGGTCCGCCGTGTCGATCGGGTGATCATCCACATGACGCAGACCATCTACACCAAGACCCTGTTCGTCTTCGAGAACCCCAGGAAGCACGTGTCCGCGCACTACGTCGTCCGGTCGGCCGACGGACACACGTCACAGTGCGTCCGCGAGGCGGACATCGCCTGGCACGCCGGGGACTGGGAGCACAACACGCGCAGCATCGGCATAGAGCACGAGGGCTGGGTCGACGAGCCCTCCTACTTCACCGACGTCATGTACGAGGCGTCGGCCCGGCTCACGGCTGCCATCTGCACCAGGTACGGCATACCGAAGGACCGCGAACACATCATCGGGCACCACGAGGTGCCGGGCACCGACCACACCGATCCCGGCCCGCACTGGGACTGGGAGCGCTACATACGGTTGGTCAACGCGGTCTGAGGGTTCACGTGGGGTCACCGGCGTGGCCATCGTTCGGGTGACCCGGGTCGAAAAGGTTGTCCGCGTGCGCACCCGGAGTGACGATGTCCTCAGCCGCATCGCCTTCCGGGAGGCCGAGTTGACCGATCCATGGGTGGCTCTGGAGCCTGGGGCCGACCCTGCCGAGCGGGTACGGGTGCTGCGTCATGCCCATGAGACGTTCACCGAGGTGGGCACGGTGCCGAAGCCGGTGCGTGCCGTGGTCGCCGACTCGTGGCGGCGTTCGGCGCGGGCGGGTGTGGGTCCGGACGGAACCGCGAGCGTGGAGCTGGCGGACGGCGATCTCGGCGCCTATCGCGCTGAGCATCCGCTGGCGCGGGTGATGCCGCTGTTCCGGGAGCTGTTGGGCACCTTCGCCGCCGACGGGGAGCATCTGCTCGCGGTGTGCGACGCGCACGGCAGGCTGCTGTGGGTCGAAGGCGATCCGACGACCCGGCGCAAGGCGGGGCGGATGAACTTCGTGCCGGGTGCGCGGTGGGCGGAGACCGCGGTGGGGACGAACGCGCCGGGCACGGCGGTCGCGGTGGACCGGCCGGTGCAGGTGTTCGCGGCCGAGCACTTCATCCGCCGGGTGCAGCCCTGGACCTGTGCGGCGGCACCGGTGCACGATCCGCGCACGGGGCGGGTACTCGGCGCGGTGGACATCACCGGCGGTGACGGGCTCGCGCATCCGCACAGCCTGGGGTTCGTGCAGGCGGTGGCGCGTGCCGCCGAGTCCCAACTGGCGCTGCTCGCCCCGCAGGTACCGGCCAACGACGTCCCAGAGCTGTGCGCGCTGGGCCGGGACGAGGCGCAGTTGCGCATCGGGGGCCGCCGGGTCAGGCTCAGTCGCCGGCACAGCGAGATCCTGGTGCTGCTGGCGCGCCACCCGGAGGGGCTGACCGGTGACGAGCTGCTGTGTGCGCTGTACGAGGACGAATCGGTGACGCCCGTGACCCTGCGGGCCGAACTGGCCCGCCTGCGCCGGACCCTCGCCCCCGGGCTGCTCGGCTCCCGCCCCTACCGGCTCACGGTGCCGGTCGAGTCGGACGTGACGGTCGTCGAACGCCGTCTGGATGCCGGTGCGGTCACCGGCGCGGCCATGGCGTACGCCGGCCCGCTGCTGCCCGGCTCCCAGGCACCGGCGGTGGTGCGGCTCCGACGACGCCTCGCGGACGGGGTCCGTACGGCGTTGATCGCCCGCCGTGATCCCGACCTGCTGGCCGACTGGGCGCACGCGCCGTGGGGCGAGGACGACCTCGACGTGTGGCGGGCCCTCGCGGCGGTGCGTCCTACGTCGGCGGTCCGGTCGCGGCTGGCCGCGCTGGAGTCCGAACTCACGGCATCGCCCGCTTGGGAGCGCCGCCCGGCCCGCTGACGAGCTCCGGCCCTGGGCGAGAGCCCCTCGACGTTCCGGCCCTGCCCCGGGCGCGCGCAACGTACTTGCAACCTCGCCGTCCGTAGCCTCGCGCCGAGAGCTGCCCAACGGCGGGCAGCGCTTCTTCGGGAGGCAGAGCAGTATGACCCGTTACGCGGCGCCCGGCACCGAGGGTGCGATCGTCTCCTACCAGGCGCGCTACGACCACTTCATCGGCGGTGAGTACGTGCCGCCGATCCGGGGGCAGTACTTCGAGAACCCGTCGCCGGTGAACGGGCAGCCGTTCACCGAGATCGCGCGGGGCACGGCCGCGGACGTGGAGCGGGCGCTCGACGCGGCGCACGCTGCGGCCCCCGGGTGGGGCCGGACGTCGGTGACGGAGCGAGCGGACGTCCTGCTCAAGATCGCCGACCGTATGGCGGCGAATCTGGAGCAGTTGGCGGTCGCGGAGAGCTGGGAGAACGGCAAGCCGGTGCGCGAGACGCTGGCGGCGGACATTCCGCTGGCCGTCGACCACTTCCGCTACTTCGCGGGCGCGATCAGGGCGCAGGAGGGGTCGCTCGGCGAGGTCGACGACGACACGGTGGCGTACCACTTCCACGAGCCGCTGGGCGTGGTCGCGCAGATCATCCCGTGGAACTTCCCGATCCTCATGGCGACATGGAAGCTCGCCCCCGCGCTGGCGGCCGGCAACGCGGTCGTCCTCAAGCCGGCCGAACAGACCCCGGCTTCCATCCACTTCTGGCTCAGCCTGGTCGCCGACCTGCTCCCGCCGGGCGTGCTCAACATCGTCAACGGCTTCGGCGTGGAGGCGGGCAAGCCGCTGGCGTCGAGCCCCAGGGTGGCCAAAGTGGCGTTCACCGGTGAGACCACGACCGGCCGGCTGATCATGCAGTACGCCTCGGAGAACATCACCCCGGTCACCCTCGAACTCGGCGGCAAGTCCCCGAACATCTTCTTCGACGACGTCTGGGCGGCGAACGACGACTTCCGGGACAAGGCGCTAGAGGGCTTCACGATGTTCGCGCTCAACCAGGGCGAGGTGTGCACCTGCCCGTCCCGGGCGCTGGTCCAGCGCGGCCAGTACGCCGAATTCATGGAGGCGGCGGTCGCCCGCACGGAGCAGATCAAGAGCGGCCACCCGCTCGACACGGACACGATGATCGGCGCGCAGGCCTCCAACGACCAGTTGGAGAAGATCCTCTCCTACCTGGACATCGGCCGGCAGGAAGGCGCCAGGGTCCTCACCGGCGGCGAACGTATCGAGCACGAAGGGGAGTTGAAGGGCGGCTACTACGTCCAGCCGACGATCTTCGAGGGCGACAACCGCATGCGGATCTTCCAGGAGGAGATCTTCGGCCCGGTCGTCTCGGTGACGTCCTTCGACGACTTCGACGACGCCATCAAACTCGCCAACGACACGCTGTACGGCCTCGGCGCGGGCGTGTGGACCCGCGACATCAACACCGCGTACCGCGCGGGCCGCGCGATCCAGGCGGGCCGCGTGTGGACGAACTGCTACCACGCCTACCCGGCGCACGCGGCGTTCGGTGGTTACAAGGGGTCGGGCATCGGGCGTGAGACGCACAAGATGATGCTGGAGCACTACCAGCAGACGAAGAACCTGCTGGTGTCGTACTCGCCGCAGAAGCTGGGCTTCTTCTAGGCGCGGCAGAAAGGGCGTCCCGACCAGGCAGCTTGCCTGGTCGGGGCGCCCTTCGCGCAGGTTCGCGAAGCCGTGCGCCGACCAGCAGGAATCAGGATGAAGGAGCCTCATTGAACGGCGTGACCCCGAGCGGCTAGGGTCCAACCACGAGTGATCGCTCAGCCGTTGAAGCGTGCCGCCCCGCAGCGGGCCCGCCTCGACACGGGGGGAATGTGTGAGTACAGAGCCCGATTCCGTGGCGCCCATATCCGCGCCGAACACCGGCCCGGATCCCCGGAACAGTCACCGCCTGGACATGCCGGCGCCCGACGCCCGCACGGACGTCCGCACCCTCGACCCGTCCCCGGGCACCTACCCCGGCCCCGAGGAGCACGGCGGCCCGCAGCCGATGCCGGCGGCGGACACCTCGCCCGATCCGCGACTCCAGGCACCCACGACCCCGCTCACCGGGCCGGATCCCCGCATCCAGGCCATGTCGGCCTCCGCCGGCCCGAGTAGCACCCCCGCCACCCGCGCCGGCGGCTCCGACGACAACGGCTACGGAGTGAGCAACGCCGAACTCGGCAAGATGGCCGACGAGTTGGACCTGGCCGCGCAGATCCTCGAGAAGGCCGACAAGGGCCTCGCGGAATCCGACACCACAGCACGGGTCCACAAGATGCTCACCAGCGGACGCATGCTCAAATCGACGACGGGCGACTGGGACGACGAAATCACCCGCCTCGCCAAGCAATGCCGATCGATGGCCGACAAGATGCGCCAGACGCACACGAATTACACGACGCAGGAAAACCGTACGGCGCGGGATTTCCAGGCGATCCTTGCTTCGCTCGAGGGGGACGCGTAATGGCATCGCTCACCGACCGGCCCGAGGGCGAGGACCACGAGCATGCCGATGCGGTCGAGCGGCAGGACATCACCGTCGGGGAACTGGAAGACGTACGTCCGGAGGCCTGGTCGCGGGCGGCCGGCGAGTGGGGCGACCTGGCCGCGGCGGCCACCGAGGCCCGGGACCACGTCCAGAACGTCCTGCTCAAGCTGCCCTTCGTCTGGGCGGGACCGACCGCGATGGCGGCCCGCATCCAACTGTCCGTACTGCATGACGAATTGACCATCGCCCACCGCGAGTCAAAGGCTGCCGCAACCACGCTCGAAGCGGCGAAGAGCGGGTTCGAACTCGCTCGCACCTGGCTCGACGAGGCCCAGGAGATGGCCCGGTCGAAGGACCTGACCCTGCACGACAGCGGAGGCGTCACCGTCCCCGAGCGGGACTACCCGCCCAACGAACCGGACAGCGCGGGGGCGGCCCGGCAGGATCAGGAGAACGCTGACAGCCTCCTCACGCACGCGACCGCCGCCCTCAGCTACGCGGCCGACGTCAACGAGCACACCGGCTACGAACTCGAGCGCATCAAGAAGGCGGTGGCGTACACCGTCCTGGACGAGCGGACCAAGGCCGCCGTCAAGGCCGACACCGAGGGTGCCAAGAATCTGAACCGCGTCTTCTCCGGTGCGGGCGGAGTGCTGCTCCCGCCGCCCGTGCCCGACCAGGGTTCCGGCGATTACAACACCCGCGAGGCCACCGACGAGGACCGTGCCATCAAGAACAAGATGGGCTTCTTCGCCATGGGCTCGCCCGCGGTACTCGGCGGCCCCCAGTCGGCCAAGCACATGCTGCACTACCTCTCCAACACCGGGGAACCGCTGGACATCGACGTGGACGCGCTGATGGGCGACCTCCCGGACATGAATCGCAACGTGGAAGCCCAGCTCGCGGAGAACGCCCCCAACTGGGAGGCACAGGCCCTCGCCGAATACGAGCGCACCGGGAAGCCCGTGAAGTTCGTCCAGCAGACCGGCTGGCAGGGCTGGACCGCCGAGAAGGACCCCGACTGGTATCACGCGGTCGGCTCCTTCCACTACAACACGGTCGCGCAGGTCGAGGTCGTCCCGGGCCCGGACGGCGAGCCCAGGACCACGATCCGCTACCAGACCCACGTCTACGACCGCTACAACTGGGACGCGACCAAGGCGACTCCGGTACCCGCGATGGGGAACGTGTCGGACGCCCAGATGGCCAGGCTCCACCAGTCGGGGCAGGCCAGGGAGTACGACATGGGCGGGCAGAGCGAAGTACGCACATGGAACGGGTGAGTACGCGTACGGGCCCCGCGAGGCCGCGCCGGCGCAGGTGGCTGGTGTGGTTTCTGGCCCTGTGCGTGGTGTGGACGCTCGGTGTGATCGCCTGGGCGGCCGTCGCGTTGCTCACGCCGGCCGGTGACGGTCCGGAGGAGGCGGTGGAGCGCAGGGCGGGGATGCACCACGATCAGCATCAGCCCGCGGGGCGCTACTACATACCGACGTACGCCAAGGTGGAGAAGGACGGCGCCGCCGTGCTCCGGTACGAGGTGGGCGACAGCCAGGACTCGAGCGTCAAGGACTTTCTCCGCACGTACGACATCACAGCCGAGCCGAAGCGCACCAGCCCGTCCGTGGTGACGTACTCCGACCGCTTCGGCGACGTACGGCGAACGTTCACGGTCACCTACAACCCGTCGCCTGAGCCTGGTGGTTACGACTACGCGCGGATCACGGTCCGAGCCAGGGACGCCGACGCAAGCTGAAAGGCCACAAACGCGTGGCGCCCGGCCAGGCATACGCCCTCGTCAGGCGCCCGTCCCTCCCTGCACCCCCCGGTCCACGGTCCAGATCCGGCTGCTCAGGTCCGAGCCGCGTAGGACCTGGATGCGCCAGGGGTCGATGCGCAGCAGGTGGTAGTCGGGGCTGTCGGGGCCGGTGCTCCAGTAGAGGTGGGGGTCGTAGCCGACGCCCGGGGGGCTGTTGCGGTGGTACAGGTTCCAGGCGCGCAGCTTGGTGTCACGGTCGGGTACCCAGGCCGAGACGCTGTCGATGAACACCGCGTCCTGGCGGGGGTGCCAGTACGCGTAGGTCGTGTGGGGGTTGTTCGCCAGGTGGGCGGCCTTGACCGGGGTGCGGAAGACCGCCAGCCAGCCGACGGGGCACCCGTCGACGGTCTCCCAGACGGGCT
Source organism: Streptomyces sp. NPDC055013 (assembly GCF_053608645.1). Taxonomy (NCBI): domain Bacteria; kingdom Bacillati; phylum Actinomycetota; class Actinomycetes; order Kitasatosporales; family Streptomycetaceae; genus Streptomyces; species Streptomyces sp. NPDC055013. The sequence continues at coordinate 220 of NZ_JBSGVW010000026.1, read as the reverse complement.
GGACGATGCGGGCGCGGGGGCGGTTGTGACGGTCGACGGTGATCATCGTGCAGTAGACGGTCTGCTGGACGTACTCGAAGAAGGCGGCCTCGATCGCGGAGAACGAACGCACCTGTGCAGCGCCCATGGCGGTACCTCGGATTCGCGGACGTGGAAGGGGAGAGGGAGAAGAAGAGGGAGAGGCGAGGAAACGGGACAGGCCGCCCGGCTGCTCGCGGGG
>NZ_JBSGVW010000025.1:36086-144594 GCF_053608645.1 Streptomyces sp. NPDC055013 | reverse complement strand
CGCGTGAGCCTCGCGGGTGCCGGCGCCGTCGTGCGCGTGCGGTGGCCGTCAGGCCGTAACCGGCGTCTGGTCCGGCGCCGTCCTGCTCTCCGCGCCGGAGCGCTTGGCGAACAGCCGGTCCAGGCCGAACGCGCCGGAGCCGGTGAAGATCAGCAGGAACATGGCCCAGCAGTACATCGCGGCACCTTCGCCGCTGTTCTCGATGGGCCACAGCCCCTCGGGCTGGTGGACCTTGAAGTACGCGTAGGCCATGGCGCCGGAGGCGACGAACGCGGCTATGCGGGTCCCGAGGCCGAGCAGGACCAGGCTGCCGCCGACGAGCTCGATGACGGCCGCGTACCAGTTGGGCCAGGCGCCGGTCGCTGCGGTGCCGCCCTTGCCGTCCACGCCGCCGAAGGCGCCGAGGATGGACATGGCGCCGTGGCAGGCGAAGAGCAGGCCGACGACGATGCGGAACAGGCCGATGGCATACGGCTGGGCGCTGTTGAGGCGTCCGGTCATGTGGGGGACTCCCTCGGTCTGAGGTTTTACCGGTCCCAGTAGGGAACGGCGTGGGGACGGATACTGATCGGTAGGTCCCACGTTAGGTAACCCTAATCAACACTTGCAAGTTCAACATTCGGCCATCGCGTCGCCTCGGCGTCCCCTTCCGGCCCAGGAACAACCGCATGTAGCACCGCTCTCGCCACCGCATCCGCATCCGAAAGAGTGACCGAATCCACACCCGGCCGCGCCCCGGCCGCCGTCACCCAGTGCACGCCCTCCGTGGGCACCCCGAACGCGAATCGCCGTTCGTGCACCAGACCCTGACGGTCGATCAGGCGGTACGGCCGCTGCGTCACGTCCAGTCCTCCCGTTTCGTAACCATCGACGGTGTGCGGCCGGCACTGCCCGGTCTTCAGCAGCCGGGCCAGCAGTTCGTCGGCGCTGCGGCGCAGATCCGGTTCCGGCAGCCGCGCCTCGACGAGGGTCGTCACCCGCACTGCCGAGCCCGGCACTTCGGGGGAGTGCGCCACCCACGCCCCCTGCTCCTCCCGCACCTCCAGTCGCGGCCCGAGCACCTCCACCACACCCGCCTCCGTCAATGCCACCAGCTCCTCCACGCGCCGGCGGGGCGGGCCGATGGACAGGAAGGCGTTGAGCGGGGTGTACCAGCGGTCCAGATGGTCGCGGCGGGAGGTGCCGGCGAGGCCGCCGTGGTCGACGACGAGCCGCAGTTCGTTGCGCAGGTCGCGCAGTACGTCGAGGGCCGACTTCAGCGGGCCGTGCACATTGCCCCGGGCGGCCTCGGCCGCGTCCTCGTGCAGATACGCCAGCAGCCAGTCGCGCCACTGCCCCGGATCCGGGAAGTCGCATCCCGCGTACGGCCGGGACACCCGGTCCCAGCTCCAGCGCTCACGCTCCGGGACGCCGAACTCGTCCAGCAGCAAGGCCTCCTGGAGGTCGCGGTGGGGGACGGTGAGAAAGCGTTCCGCGAAAGCCGCCCGCTGCCGCACCTCCGGTATCAGCGCCGTGTAGTACACCGTCTCCACCTCCTTCGCCACCAGCGGCCATATCTCCGCGAGGAAGTCCGGCGCCTCGCCCGAGTCCGCCCGCTTGCGGAAACCGGCGATCACTTCCGGCGTCAGCACGAGCGGGAGGTGACGGCCGTACGCCCCCTTCGCGTTGTCGCCGCGCGCCTGGTACGGGATGCCGCGCCGCGAACCGGCGTACAGGCGCGGCTCGTTGCCGGAAGGGACGTATCGCAGTCCGCGGCCGCCCTCGGCGCGGACGAAGCTGCCGCCGCGGCCCGTCGTCAACAGGGCCACGTGATCGAAGAAGTTGAGGCCCAGGCCGCGCAACAGCACCGGTTCGCCGGGCGATACGGAGGACAGATCGACGTCGGCCGGGTTCGCGGGCGGCACGTAGCGCAGGCCGTGGCCCTCGGCGTACCCGGCGAGGTGGCGCTGGATTGCGTCGGCGGCCGTCGGCAGATGCCCCTGCGCGAGGACCACGGCGGACAGGCCGGGCAGCACACGGCCGTCGTGGAGGGTGAGGACCTGGCTGCCGTCGAGCATGTCGTCGAGCCGGACCGCGCGGGCCGCGTACGTCTCGACGCGCACGGTGGGCGGCGCCTCGCGGACGACCTTCGCGAACACCCACTCCAGGTACCGGCCGTAGTGGGCGCGGGTCGGGTACTCGTCCGGACCCAGTGCGCCGGCCGCCCAGTCGTACAGGCTGGGGCCGGGCCGGATCGGGCCCGAGCAGTCCACGCTCTCGTCGGTGAACAGCGTGACCTGTGAGGACACCGTGTTCATCAGCAGCTCGGGCGACTGCGCGGTCCGCCAGACGCGCCCCGGGCCGGGCGGTGCCGGGTCGATCACATGGACCGTGAGACGCGCCCCGGGCGGGAGGAGTTCGGGAGCGGAGGCGCACAGGCGTTCCAGGACGCTGGTGCCGCGGGGGCCGGCGCCGACCAGGGCGACGGAGACCGTGGGGGAGTCAGGGGTCGGCGCGGGGGGCGGTGCAGACAAAAGGGTGACTCCCGGGCGTGTGGGGCGCATTGGAGCGAACCGCCGGGTGGAAGCGGACGGTCCGGCTCATCATGCCGTCGGGAGCGGGGTGAACCGAGCCTTGAGATGAGCGAGTGTGAGATGCCTCACGAACATCAGGTGTGTCACGTCACACGGGAGCCCCTATGGGGTGAAACCGGCTGTTCAAGGGGCGAGTTCGGACTCCGAGACCGTCCGCAGCCGCGCCCCCGCACCCCGTGCCCCGGCACCCTCGGCTCCCGCTCCCCGCACCGCCCGCGCCTGCTCCAGCCGCAGCCGGGCCGAACGCCCCCGCAGGGTCAGCGTCATGAGCTGGTTGCCGAACCAGGGGCCGCCCGTGCGGCGCCAGTCGACCGGCGGCCGGGGACAGCCGCCGTGCCCCGCGAACCGCCGTCCGAGCCAGCGGGCCACCCCGCTCCAGCCGAAGCGGAAGCCGACCCGGATCGCGCTGGGGATGGCGTTGTGGACGGGCGAGCAGGTCAGCTGCAGGACCCGGGCGTCGGGCCCGCCACCGTCCGGCCAGGTCGGCTCGGCGATGTAGGCGTGGTGCACGTCCCCCGACAGCACGCACACCGTCGCCGGCGCCTCCGTCCCCGACCCGGCCTCGGCGATCAGTTCCGCCAGCGCGTCGAAGGACGACGGGAAGGCCGCCCAGTGCTCCAGATCGGCCCGCCGCCGCAGATCCTCCCCGAAGCGCGCCCAGCGCTCGCCGCGGTCACCCCGGCACAGCGCGGCGTTCCACGCCTCGGCGTCGTGCACCAGGTGCGGCAGCAGCCACGGCAGGGACGTACCGATCAGGAGGTGGTCGTACGAACCACGCGCGTCGAGCGCCTGCTCGCGCAGCCACCGCGCCTCGCCCGGGTTGAGCATGGAGCGCGCACCCTCTTCGAGGACGCGAGCCGCCCGTGTGTCCACCATCAGCAGCCGTACGCGGCCGAAGTCGCGCCGGTAGCTCCAGCGGACGGAGGCAGGATCGGCGTCCGCCCTGCAGGCGAAGGAGCGCAACAGGTCGGTGCCGTCGGGGGTTTCGCGTACGGCGGCGTAGAGCGGGTCGGCGGCCAGCTCGTCCGGCGAGAGATTGCCGAGGTGCTGATGGACCCAGTACGACATCAGCCCGCTGAGCAGCCGCTCGCGCCACCAGCTCGTTTCGCGCATGTCGGCGAGCCAGGCGGCCGAGGTGTTCCAGTCGTCGATGACGTCGTGGTCGTCGAAGATCATGCAGCTCGGCACGGTGGACAGCAGCCAGCGCACCTCGGGGTCGAGCCAGGACTCGTAGTACAGCCGGGTGTACTCCTCGTAGTCCGCGACCTCGTCGCCCGGCGGCTCGCTCAGGTCGCGGCGCGCGGCCAGCCAGCGCCTGGTCGCCTTGGAGGTCTCGTCGGCGTACACCTGGTCGCCCAGCAGCACCAGCACATCCGGCCGCTCACCGTCCGGCTCGGCGGCGATCCGCGCGGCCAGTGTGTCCAGGGCGTCCGGTCCGACCGGGTCCGGCTCACCGGCGGGCGGCGCGGCCCAGCGGCAGGAGCCGAAGGAGAGGCGGACGGGGTCGCCGTCGGCGGGGGTGCGGATCAGGGAGGGCGGGAAGGGAGAGTCGGGCAGCGGCCACACTCGGGCGCCGTCGAGGAGGACCTCGTACGACTGTGCGGTGCCCGGGGCGAGGCCGGTCACCGGGATCAGGGCGTAGTGATGGCCCGCGACCTGGAAGGTGCGGGACTCGCCGCGCGCGCCGTCCGCGCCGCGCACCTCGGCCGTGCACGGACGGCTCGCCTCGACCCAGACGGTCGCGGACGAGCCGTCGGCGTACCTCAGCAGTGGACCAAGCCGCAGTTCGGCCACGTGATCGCCCTCCTCCGTCGCCCCGTACGGTACGGAACGACGGAGGGGAGCGGGGAGGTTCCGCAGGTCACGGTTTGCCGAACTCGGGCGGGACCGCGTCAGCGCTGCCCAATGGCTTCGTCAGCAGCTGGAGAGGTGGTTCGTCAGGGCGGACTTCTCGGCCGAGTCGACCGAGAGGTCGTAGTAGTACTTCACCTGCACCCAGGCGCGCACGTAGGTGCAGCGGTAGGCCGTGCGCGATGGCATCCAGGTGGACGGGTCCTGGTCGCCCTTGGCCTGGTTGACGTTGTCGGTGACCGCGATCAGCTGCGGGCGGGTCAGGTCGTTGGCGAAGGACTGGCGGCGCGAGGTGGTCCAGCTGTCGGCGCCGGAGTCCCAGGCCTCGGCCAGCGGGACCAGGTGGTCGATGTCGAGGTCGGAGGCGGCGGTCCAGGTGGCGCCGTCGTACGGGGAGTACCAGCTGCCGCTGGTGGCGGCGCAGGAGGAGTCGGTGACGACACCCGAGCCGTCGCGCTTGAGGACGGTCTCACGGGTGTTGCAGGCGCCGGACTGGGTGATCCAGTGCGGGAAGAGGTCGCGGTCGTAGCCGGTGCGGTCCTCGGTGGCCACGGTGAGCTGGGCGAGGTAGCTGCGGGCGGTCGCGGCGCTGACGGGGGTGGGGAGCGCCGCGGAGGCGGTCGGAGCGTTGAAAAGCGCGACGGAGGCCATGAGGCCGCTGAGGGCCGCGAGTATGCTGACCCGTCGACGCGCGTAGAACTTCAACATGCTAACTCCCTTGGGAGGTGGGGGTGTTGGCGTGCGAGCGATGGAATGCTCGCCGCGCCGTGTTGCGGGGAGGTGTGCGTCGGGTGAGAAGTTAGTGTCGCGTTCATGACACGACAAGGTTGAGGGTCGGACTTTCTTTCTGTGGACCGGTGAGCGGCCTCGCGTACGATGGGTGGCGCAGAAGGGGAGTAGCTCTTCGCCGGACCGTCGACATACTGCTCAGCTCGTCTGAGCCGGCGCCCGGAGGCGGACCTCGTATCCGAGGTCGGCCAGCGAGACCTTCGGCAAGCAGCACACGCCCGTGCCGTACGGCACGGGTGCCGAGTGTGCTGCCGTGCCGAGGTGTCGCAGCGCAGTGACAGTGCTCTCGGTGGGGCAGCCCGACCGATTGAGGAACCTTGATCAGCTTTACCGTGACGGCGGTCGTCTTCGGCGTCGTCTTCCTCGCCGAACTGCCCGACAAGACCGCGCTCGCCGGGCTCGTCCTCGGCACCCGCTATCGCGCCTCGTACGTCTTCGCCGGCGTCGCCGCCGCTTTCGCGGTGCATGTCGCGCTGGCCGTGGCGGCCGGCAGTGTGCTGACGCTGCTGCCGCAGCAGCTCGTGCAGGCGCTCACCGGTGTGCTCTTCCTCGGTGGCGCCGCGGTGCTGCTCATGAAGAGGGACGAGGACGAGGCGGAGGTCCGCAAGCCGGAGAACCAGTCCTTCTGGAAGGTGTCCGGCGCCGGGTTCATGCTCATCCTGGTCGCCGAGTTCGGCGATCTGACGCAGATCATGACGGCGAACCTCGCCGCCCGCTACGACGACCCGCTGTCGGTCGGTGTCGGTGCGGTGCTGGCGCTGTGGAGCGTGGCGGCGATCGGGATCGTCGGCGGTAAGGCGCTGATGCGGCGGGTGCCGCTGAAGCTGATCACCAAGGTGGCGGCGCTGCTGATGCTCGGGCTGGGCCTGTGGAGCCTGTGGGAGGCGATCGCCGGCTGAACTGTCGGTGAATGGTTCACGGAGGCGGTGGCGCGAAGGGGCCCGCGTTTTGTACCGTGGGGGAACAAAGTGGTTCCCGCCTGTTTTCCCTGACCGGCGGGCGGGACCACCTTGTCCCTCCGGGGGCCACCCCTGGCACCCCCGCGCCCCTCGCCCTGGAGCTGCCGATGTCGGCCACCGCCGCGCCCACCACGCCCACCGTGCTCACCGCCCGTGCCCTCCTGCTCGACATGGACGGCACCCTCGTCAATTCCGACGCCGTCGTGGAGCGGATCTGGCGTCGCTGGGCCGAGCGCCACGGGCTCGACGGCGACGAGGTGATGAAGGTCGTCCACGGGCGGCAGGGGTACGCCTCGATGGCCCTGCTGCTGCCCGACCGGCCGATGGAGCAGAATCACACCGACAACGCGCGCATGCTCGCCGAGGAGACGGCGGACGTGGAGGGCGTGGTGCCGATTCCCGGGGCGCCTGAGTTCCTGGCCTCCCTGCGGGGCCTTCCGCATGCGCTGGTGACGTCTGCCGACGTGCCGCTCTCCACGGCGCGGATGGCTGCCGCCGGCCTGGAGCAGCCGGATGTGCGGGTCACCGCGGAGTCGGTGGGTGCCAGCAAGCCCGATCCGGAGGGCTTCCTGAAGGGCGCCGCCGAGCTCGGGATCGCGCCGGAGGACTGCATCGTCTTCGAGGACTCCGGCGCCGGGATCGAAGCCGGCCGGGCGGCCGGGATGCGGGTCGTGGGGGTCGGACCCCGCGCCGGGTTCCATGGGCCGGATGCGCTGGTCGCGGACTTGCGCGAGGTGAGGGTCGAGGCTTTGGGGGACGGGACGATGCGGGTGTGCGTCGGCTAGGGCCGGAGCGGCCGACGGCGCTGCAGTCGGCCAAGGGGCGCGGGGAACTGCGCGACCAGCCACGCACGGCCCGCAGTCGCCGTCGGACCCGCAGTTCCGAGCTCTTCGGCGCACCACCCTGGCGGCGACGCCGTCCACCTCGCAGCCCCGGCCCCGCCGGCACCGCGTCACGGTTCGGACGTCTCCGACTCCAGCCGCTCCCGCGTGGCCAAGTCGTACACCCCGTACTCGTCCGGCTGGACGCCCCGGGCCCACTGGTAGCGGATGACCGCGTCCTCGACGCCCTCGTTGAAGTTGCCCCTGGCCTCCCGTGTGTAGAGGCCGAGTTGGGTCAGGCGGAGCTCGAGTTCCGTGACCTCGGGGCCCCGGTCGCCGCGCTGGAGGGTCACGGGCGCGGGTTCCCGCGCGGCGGGGGAGTCCTCCTCGGGGCCGGCGGCCTCGGTGGTGGACGGGGTGTTCGTCGGCTGCGAGGTCGCTGACGGAGACGGGGACGTCGTGCTCGACGTCGACGGCGACGCCGAAGCGGACGCGCTCTCCGAGGGCGACGACGACGTCGGCGGTGCTGCCGACTGCGTCGACGGCTCCGTGGGCGACGGCGTCTCCCGGGCCTCGCTGGTCGAAGGCACCGGCACGCTCGCCCGTACGTCGTCCGGCAGTGCCGTCTCCCGTACCGGTGCCTCGTACGTGAACAGACCGCTCGCCAGGCCCGCCGCCGCGAACACGGCCACGAGCGCTCCGCCCGCCCCGAGCAGGACCGTACGGGTGCGACGGTGACGGGCGGCCGCTACCTCGGGAGTGCCGGCCGGATCGGAGCTGTCGGACACCCCGTCCGGCTCGAACAGGCTCAGGTCCTGCGCGCTCGGTGTCGTGACCGGGGGTGCCAAGGGAGTGGGCGGCGCTGTCGGCACCGCCCGCAGCGGCATCGTCTCGCCGCCCGCCTCGCCGGTACCCTCCAGCTCCACGTATGGCCGTATCCGCAGCGGATCGAAGTCCTCCGCCGCGGCCGCCTCCGCCGTACGGGCGTCTCGCAGGGCCTCGGACACGCGCGGGCCGCAGCCGCAGGAGGGGGTGTTGTCGGTCCCTCTCGGCGCACCGCACTCCGGGCAACTGTGACCGTTCCGGCCTATCGGGCCATCCTGGCTGTCCGGACCCTTCGCGCCCGTCGGCTCAGTCACGTGTTCGTCCCTCTCCTCGCGAACTCCCCAGATTATGCAGACGTTCCTCACGTCGTCTCCTCAAGCCCCCGGAAGGACCGCTTCCAAAGGGACTCAACAGGCCATAACTGATCAAACCGATCACGATGGGAGGTGCATGGGAGGTGTAACGAGACGCTCGGGAGGTCTTCATGGCCGAGGACGCGCACGGTATGACGGGACATGTGCGTGACGCGCAGGACCCGCAACGGCGAGCCGACGCGCACGAGAACGTGCCCGGCAACGTCCTCGTCTCCATCGGCGCGCTGCTCCTCGGCATGCTGCTCGCCGCACTCGATCAGACCATCGTGTCGACCGCCCTGCCCACCATCGTCAGCGACCTCGGCGGCCTGGAGCACCTGTCCTGGGTCGTGACCGCCTATCTGCTGGCGTCCACGGCCGCGACTCCGCTGTGGGGCAAGCTCGGCGACCAGTACGGGCGCAAGCGGCTCTTCCAGATCGCGATCGTGATCTTCCTCGTCGGCTCCGCGCTGTGCGGCATGGCGCAGGACATGGTTCAGCTCATCGCCTTCCGCGCGCTTCAGGGCGTCGGGGGCGGCGGGCTCATGGTGCTGTCCATGGCGATCGTCGGCGACATCGTCCCGCCGCGCGAGCGTGGGCGGTATCAGGGGCTGTTCGGGGGCGTGTTCGGGGCGACGAGTGTGCTCGGGCCGTTGCTCGGCGGGGTGTTCACGGAGCATCTGAGCTGGCGGTGGGTGTTCTACATCAACCTCCCCATCGGGGTCGTCGCCCTCGCCGTCATCGCTGTCGTGCTGCGCATCCCGCGTAAGTCGACGCGGCATGTCATCGACTATCTGGGAACCTTCCTCATCGCCTCCGTCGCCACCTGTCTCGTGCTGGTGGCCTCCCTCGGGGGGACCACATGGGCGTGGGGGTCGGTTCAGATCGTCGGGCTGGCGGTGCTCGGGGTGGTGCTCGCCGTGGCGTTCGTCGCCGTCGAGCGGCAGGCGGCCGAGCCTGTGCTGCCGCTGAAGCTGTTCCGCGTGCGGACGTTCTCGCTCTCCGCGGTCATCAGCTTCATCGTCGGGTTCGCCATGTTCGGCGCGATGACCTACCTGCCGACGTTCCTCCAGGTCGTGCAGGGGGTCAGCCCGACCACGTCCGGGGTGCACATGCTGCCGATGGTGGCCGGCATGCTGCTGGCGTCGACCGGGTCCGGGCAGATCGTCAGCCGTACCGGACGCTGGAAGGTGTTCCCGATCGCGGGGACGGGGGTCACCACGCTGGGGCTGCTGCTGCTCCACCAGTTGGACATGGACAGCTCCACCTGGGAGATGAGCGTCTACTTCTTCGTCTTCGGGCTGGGGCTCGGCCTGGTCATGCAGGTGCTGGTGCTGATCGTGCAGAACGCCGTGTCGTACGAGGATCTCGGCGTGGCCACCTCCGGGGCGACGTTCTTCCGGTCCATCGGGGCGTCGTTCGGTGTGGCCATCTTCGGGACGATCTTCGCCGGCCGGCTCGACGACAAGCTGGTCGAGGCGTTTCGGGGGGTTTCGCTTCCTGCCGGGGTCTCACTGGAGGGGCTGGAGGCGGATCCGCGGGACATCGGGGAACTGCCTGCGGCGTTGCGGCCGGCCGCGTTGGACGCCTACGCGTCCTCGATCACCGACGTGTTCCTGTACGCGGCGCCGGTCGCTCTGGTGGGGTTCGTGCTCGCCTGGTTCCTGCGGGAGGACAAGCTGCGGGGGTCCGTGACCGCGCCCGATGTCACCGAGACGCTGGCCAGCAATCCCGTCCAGCGGTCGTCCTACGACGAGGTGTGCCGCGCGTTGTCGGTGCTCGGTACCCGGGAGGGGCGGCGTGAGGTGTACCGGGACATCACCGAGCGGGCGGGGTACGACCTGTTGCCCGCGGCCAGTTGGCTGTTGCTGCGGATCAAGAGGTACGGGTGGGTGGAGCCGGGGGTGCTCGCCGAGCGGAGTTCTGTGCCGCTGCCCGTGATCCTCGACGCGGCTCGGGAGGTGGAGGGGCGGGGGCTGGCCGTTCGGGAGGGGCTCGATCTGGTGCTGACTCGTCGGGGGCGGGAGGTTGCCGAGCGGTTGGCGCTCGTTCGGGAGCGGTCGTTGGCCGAGTTGTTGGGGGACTGGTGGGGGCCGGATCGGCCTACTGATCTGGTGCAGTTGGTGAAGGAGCTGAATGCGGAGTTGTGTGGGTCTGATCGGGAGCAGCCGCGGGATTCTTGAGCGCCGGGGCCTCCGGCGGTTGGGCGGGGGTGCCTGCGGCGGCCCGCTTCGGGTGAGTGGGGGTGTGCGTAGCGCCTGCGGGTTCGTTGTGGGTCGGGGCCGTGCCGGGGGGTGTCCGTCCTCGGTCGGGCGGTTGCCCTACCTCAAGAGGGGCCGTTCCTTGACGCCCGCCGCTGCGGGCGGACACCTCCCGGCACGGCCCCTTGCCGCCGTACGCGGGTGCCGCGCTGCGGGGGGGTGCGGGAGTGCGGCAGGGGCTAGGCGAGAGGCTTCGTGAACCAGTGCTCGGCGTAGATGTCGTCGTTGTGCGGGGGTGTTTCCTCGTAGCCCAGGGCTGCGTACAGGGCTCGGGCCTCTGCCAGGTCGTGGCGGGTGTCGAGGATGATGCGGGTGGCGTCGAGGGTGCGGGCCATGGCCTCGGCTGAGAGGACCAGGAGTTTGCCGCCGCCCTTGCCTCGCATCTTCGGGTGTACGTAGACCCGGGTCAGTTCGGCCGTGTTGTCGGCCAGGAGTCTGATGCCGGCCGATCCGGCCGGCTCGCCCTCGTAGCGGGCCACCAGCAACTGGCCTTTGGGGAGGCTGAGTTCGGTGGTCGGAGGGCGGGAGAGTTCGCGGGCCAGTTCGGACGGGTCGGTGCGGTGGCCCTTGTGGAGTAGGTAGTAGCGGTCACTGACCTCGGTGTAGTACGCCCGCCAGAGGGCCTTGGCTGTGGGGGAGTTCGGGGGTTCCGGCGCTACGGTCCAGGTCATGGGCGCATTGTGGGGGAGGGGGACGGTGGGTTCGCAAGCGAGTTTGTGGGTGGGCGGATCGGCGGTCGTTTGAGGAGCGCTCTGAGGGCAACCCGGCACACATGTCCACAGGTGTGATCATTCTGATCGTGATGGTGGCGGTCCTCGTCGTGCTCGGCGTGGCCGTCCTGGCCCTGCGTAATCGGGATGCGCAGGGCGGTCGGGGTCTGAAGCGGCGCTTCGGGCCTGAATACGAGCGGGCCGTGACCCGGCACGACGGAGACGTCAAGGCTGCCGAGCGTGAGCTGGCTCAGTTGGTGGAGCGGCACGGCGGGCTGCGGGAGCGGCCGTTGGAGCCGACCGAGGTCGAGCGGTTCGAGGCGCGCTGGGCGGCTGCCCAGGAGCACTTCGTCGAGTCGCCCAGGGAGGCCGTCCACGAGGCGGACCGGCTGCTCGCGGAGCTGGCGCAGGCACGCGGGTTCCCGGACGGCGCGCAGTACGAGGAGCAGATCTCCGCCCTGGCCGTGCACCACGCGGACCATGTGCAGGGCTACCGGCACGTACACCACGTCGCCCACGCGCGCGCGGGTGGCGAACGGGAAGGCGGGGGTGCGGGTACGGAGGAGATGCGCGAGGCCATGATCGAGGCCCGGGCACTGTTCGAGGACCTGGCCGGGCCGGTCGGGCGCCGGGCTTCCCACGAGTCCCGCAGGGACGCCGACGGGCAGGCACCCGCCCGCAGCAACGGCCACCGCGGGCATCTGCCGTGGACGTTCACCCGTCACGCGAAGGGGAGTTGAGCGACATGACGGACGCCACGACCGGCATGGGTGCCGGCAAGGTGACGGACCACGACCTCGCGAAGAGCGCGCCCCCGGTCGCGCCCACCGGTGGGAGCGAGCGACGTGGCAGTGAGGCGCGTGCGGCGGCTCCCGTGAAGGGAGGGCGTGCGGGCGGGCGGCTCTTCCCGCACGAGGAGTCCGACAAGTTCGAGCTCAAGCTGCAGCACGCGGTCTCCGGATTCGTCGACGCCCCCCGGGGCGCCGTGGAGGAGGCCGACCGTGTCCTGGAGGAGCTCGCCGCCCGCTTCACCGAGGCGGTGACGCAGCGCCGCCGTACTCTGCGCGGGGCCTGGCAGGCGAACGATCCGGCCGAGGGCAAGGCCGGGGCGTCCAGCACCGACACCGAGCAGCTGCGGCTGGCGCTGCGTGACTATCGCGAGCTGGCGGAACGGCTCCTACGCATCTGACGCAACACCCGACTCGCCCGCCGCCCGGCGTCTCTCCCGCCACTGCCGTACGACCTCGTCGACGTCGTACGGCTTACGGCCCAGGGGAGGGCCGGGCGGCGGCTTCAGCAGCATGTCGCGGATCTTGACGTTGACGTCCGTGATGATCTTCCGGACGGTCCGCTCCGAGGGAGCCGCGTACGCCGCGATCAGGGCGTCCTCCGCCTCTTTGCGCAGGGCCAGGGCCGGGGGCAGGACCGACAGGCCCTCGCGGGCCATCTTGCGTTTGATCCACCACAGTTCGTCGTACGGCGCTTCCAGGTCGTTCGGCAGCGGCTTTCCGGTGCCGGGCAGCCGGTCGAAGTCACCGCGGGACTGCGCGTCGTGGATCTGCTTGTCGACCCAGGACTCGAACGGGACGCCGGGGGGCTTTCGCTCGGTCATGAGTTCATTGTGCCGGACGCGGCAGTGCCGGGCGATTTATCATGCGGGCGCGGTGGCCAAACGGCCGCTGTTCAAGGATGTTTCAGGAGGGGCGCTCGTGCTCGAACTCACCATGGCCGCCGTGTCCGCGGCGGACGAGGGTGCCACGGCCGGCATGCTCATGGCCGACGCGCCCAGCGAGCCGGGCGCCGTGCTGCGGGTGGGCCGCGACAAGTCGGTGTGCCGGCTGGTGACGCCGGACGAGTGGTTGTTCGTTTCGCGGGTGCATCTGGAGTTCCTGTGCGGGCCCGACGGCAGCTGGCAGGTGACCTGGCTGCGCGGCTCGCAGCCCGACCCGTCCTCCGAGGTGCGGCTGACCGTCGGGCAGTACGCGCAGCCGATCGGCTACGGCGGGACCGTGCCGCTGCCCAGGGGCGGCAGCGGCGAGATCATCATCCACGACCGCACCGAGCCGCGCAGCGTCAACGTGGGCTTCTATCACGAGGCTTGAGCAATGCCTCAGGCGAGGACACGCGCCAGCGCGAAGCCGTCGTAGCCCTTGCTGCCCACGGTCTGGATCGCCGTGCCGCTCAACCTCGGGTGGCTGCCGATCAGTTCGATGGCGGTCCGGGTGCCCTGGATGTCCGGGGCCGTGCTGTCGGCGTCGACGACCCCGCCGCCGCGCACCACGTTGTCGACGACGATCAGGCTGCCCGTGCTGGTGAGCCTGAGCGCCCACTCGACGTAGTGCGGATTGTTGGCCTTGTCGGCGTCGATGAAGACCAGGTCGAAGGGGGCCGGGTTCTCGTCGGCCAGCTTGGGCAGCGACTCCAGGGCCGGGCCGACCCGGACCTCGACGAGCTTGTCCAGGCCGGCCCGCGCGATGTTGCGGGTGGCGACCTCGGCGTGCCTGGGGTTGTACTCCAGCGAGATCAGGCGGCCGTCGGCGGGCAGGGCGCGGGCCAGCCAGATGGTGCTGTAGCCGGCGAGCGTGCCGATCTCCAGGATGTTGCGGGCGCCCTGGATCTGGGCCAGGAGCTGGAGGAACTTGCCCTGGGACCGGCTGACGGCGATCGGCGGGAGCTCGGCCGCCTCGCTCTCCCGCAGGGCGGCCTGGAGCGTTTCGTCATCCGGTGAGAGGTGGGCGGAGAAGTACTCGTCGACGTCGTCCCAGAGCTGCGACTCGCTCATCGCCTTGCCTTTCCTATGGCTAGTTAGATGCGCTAACTACCCGTCTTCGCCGTCGGTGATACCAGGATGGTCGATTCAGGCGGCGGGCGCGGGAGGCTGGGCCGGGGGTGTCGGCAGCTCCGGCCGCCGGCTGCGCCGTACGGCGAACGCGGCCGCCGTCGCCACCGTCAGGGCGAGCCCGCCCGTCACCGTCAGCAGCCACGCCGGGATGCCGGCCACCTTGCGCAGCCGGTCCTCGTGGATCACCTGCTGGAAGGTGTCGTCGGCCGGCGCGCGGCGCAGCTCGTGGTCGCCCACGATGCGTTCGGGATACGGGAACTCCTGGCCGATCGCGGTGAGGAACGGTGTGCCGGCCGCCAGTTCGGCGAGCGGTCCCGTCCGCGCCGTGACCCGGCCTGCGTAGGTGACGCGGGGGCGTTCCCCGCCGATCGGGGACGCCGGTTCCATGCGGTGCGCGGCAAGGACGTACAGGCCCAGGGACTGGGGTGTGTCCGCGAGGCGTGACAGGCGCATCGGGTAGACCGGTTCGGCGGTGCGGAAGGTGAGGTGCAGGGGGTCGAGGGCACCGGTGAGGGGGGTGCCGGTGGTCTGCGGGGTGAGCTTGACGGCCACGTACTCCCAGCGTTGGTCGACGTACGGGCGCAGGGCTCCCGTCAGGCGGGGCGGCAGCGCGAAGCCGTTGCTGTCCAGCCAGGCGTCCAGCGCGCCGGGGTCGGTGGCCGTCAGCCGGGCCACCTCGAAGGGGCCGAGCCGCTGCCGGCCGACGACGCCCACCGGAGCGCCGGCGGCGGGCGGGGGCGGCGGGGCGCCGGCGGTGCCGTCGCCGCTCACCAGCGGCCAGTCGCCGTCCTGGGGCCAGAAGTGGTACCGGGTGCGGTGCACGGGGGCCGTGATGTCGTGCAGCTCGTCGAAGAGGGCGGGGTCGCCGAGGCGGACCGTGGCCCGGCGCGGCACCGGCATGATCCACGCGACCCGCTCGGCGTCCCCGCCGACGGTCAGCCGCATCACGACCTGCTGGCGCGCCCCGTCCCACCGCACGACGGACTCCTCACGCCCCACCGTCACGCGCGCCGCGTCGCCGGGCACCATCGCCCCGCAGCCGCACGCCCAGGCGGGTGCCGCGAGCTGCCCGAGCTGGAGGGCGAGCAACGCCAGGACGACGGTCAGAGCCCGCCTTCGGGTACCCGCCCGCAGTAAGTCCGCCATCGCGCAGCCCCTCCATCCCCGCAAGCCCCTCCACCACCGTGACGCCGGCGGTTCAGACGGTACGGCGGACGGCACGGTTCCGTGGCCGGTGCCCGGTGATGTGATCGATTCCGCCCCGCGGGGGGTGACCCACCGGAGGCGGGCGAACCGCCCCCCGACTATCGTCTCCGGACAAAAGGAGAGCCGACGTCAGGTGAAGTCGGGGTTGCCTGCGTCTCTCCCTGCGGGGGTGCGAGCCGCATAGGGTTCGTAAGGATCCTGACGCGTGGGACGTGTGTGACGACCGGGGCGGGAGGCCGACGAGGCGTGGCGAAGGCGGATCACGGTGGGCGACCGGCGGAGGCACTCGGAGCCACGGCCGTCGGCACGGTCCAGGCACGTGTGCGCGTGGCGCGGCTCGGCCTGTGGCTGGTCGTCGCGGTGCTCGCCCTGCGCCAGGTGGCCGTCGTCCTCGGTACGCCGCGCGGGGACCGGCTGACGGATCTGGAGACCTGGGTCGGACCCAACGGCGTCCTGCATGTGAAGGGTTCGCTGTACGACTCGACGCAGTTCACCGGTACGCCGTTCGGCGGGCTCGTCCTCAAGCCGCTGACCCGGGCCGCCGAGCAGGCCCTCGGCTGGGGCTGGACGTTCGGCACCCTCCTGCTCGTCGTCGCCCTCGGTCTGGTCGCCGCCCGTGCGCTGCCGCAGCCGGTGAGCCGCCGGACCTCGCTGCTCGCCGCGCCCGTCGCCATCAGCCTGCTGATGCTGTCGCTGCCGGTGCGCAACACCCTCTACCTCGGCCAGATCAGCATCATGCCGGTCCTGCTCGTGCTGCTCGGCTGCTTCGCCGTCCGCGGCGAACGCACCAGCGGCGTGCTCATCGGCGTCGCGGCCGCGCTGCAGCCGACCCTGCTGCTGTTCACCCCGCTGCTGTGGTTCACCGGCCGGCGCCGGGCCGCGCTCTCCACGGGGGCCACGTTCGCCGCGTGCACGGCGCTCGCGTGGGCGGCGATGCCGCGCGACTCGTACACCTACTGGGTGCACCACATGGTCGGCGTCGGGCTCGGCGGCCGGGCCGACGACCTCGGCAACCAGTCCCTGCACGGCGCCCTGCTCCGGCTGGGGCTGACCGGCCCGCTGGAGATCGCCCTCTTCCTGGTCCTCGGCGCCGCCGTCGCCGTCCTCGCGCTGCGCCGGGCCGTTCGCTACGCCCACGACGGGCAGCTGCTGCTGGCGGTGGCCATCACCGGATGCGCGGCGATCGTCGTGTCCCCCACCGCCTGGCAGCACCAGCTGCTGTGGGTGCTGCTCGCGGTGGTCGGCCAGGTCGGCAGACGGGCCTCCGACCGGTACGTGTGGCCGGTCGCCGTCATCCTGATCATGACGCTGCCGGCGCGGATGATGGTGCCGGACAAGGTGATCCTCCACCCCCTGCGTGCCGACCTCGTCCTCCTGGCGGCGCTCGCCACGGCCGCCGTCGTGCCCTTCCTGTCCCGCACGTCGCAGTACTGGCAGACGCCGATCCCCACCCGGTACGCGACACCGGTGCCGTCCCGCTTCCGGCACATCCCGCTGGTGCGGTTCCTGCGCCGCGTGCTCACCCGCCCGAACCTGCTCTTCGAGCTGCTCCTCATCCGCGTCACGTACTACGCCTACGCCCAGATCCGGCTGGCGGCCGCGGGCGGCTCCAACTCGGCCGGCCGGGTCACCGCCGAGGAACACGGCGAGGAGATCTACTCGATCGAACGCGCCCTGCACATCGACATCGAGCGCTGGGCCAACCACGCCGTCGTGCAGGTCGACTGGGTCCGCGACTTCTTCGACTTCTACTACGAGTCGTTCCACTTCGGCGTCCCGCTCGCCATCCTCGCCGTCCTGTACTGGCGCCGCCCCGTCGACTACCGCTGGGCCCGCACGGCCATCGGCTTCGCCACCGTCTTCGCCCTGATCGGCTTCTGGCTCTACCCGCTGGCGCCCCCGCGCCTGATGCCGGGCCTGGGCTTCATCGACACGGTCCACGGCCCGCAGGACTTCTCCAGGCCCGACTACGGCACCCTCACCGAACTCACCAACCAGTACGCGGCGATGCCGTCCCTGCACTTCGGCTGGTCCCTGTGGTGCGGTCTGGTGATCCTCATCCTCGCCCCCAGGTGGTGGATGAAGGCCCTGGGTCTCCTCCACCCCCTGTTCACGCTCACCGCGATCGTCGTCACCGGCAACCACTGGGTGCTGGACGCGGTCGGCGGCGCCGCCGTCGTGGGCGCGGGCTTCGGGATGACGTACCTGTTCCAGGGGCCACGCGCGCGGACGGTCACGGCACAGGCCGAGAAGGTCAGCAGTGACTCCCCGGCTCCGGCGAAGGCCCGTACTCCGAGCTGATCCGGTACGTGCCGGGGGCGGTGACGGTGAGGCGGGTGAACTCGCCCTGCCGGGTGAGGCAGCCGCTGCCGTCGGCGTGCAGCCAGGGGGAGTAGACGACCCGTACGGTCGCCGACCCGGCACGGGACATCCGGACGACGAGGTCGGCGCTGGACGTCGACACGACGCTCGCGGGATCGGAGACGAGGGGCACGGCGTCCCGCACCCGGAAGATCCGCCAGTGCTCGTCCTGCCACACGGGCTCCAGCCACTCGGGCCGGTCCTCGCGTATGAGCCGGGCCTCGACCTTGGCGTACCCGTCGGGTTTGCCCAGCGGCAGGACGACGTATCCGACGGCCCAGCGGTCCAGCCACTCCCGGTAGGTCGCCGCGGAGAACGACCCGTCGTAGAAGAGCCGGGCCCGCTCCATGTCCAGCTGGCGGTTCCAACCGCGGGCCATGTTCACATGCGGGGCGAGCCCGCTGGCCTCGCGGTGGTTGCGGGCCGGGACGACCTCGACGCGGGTGCGGTCGGCGCCGAGGTGGTCCAGGGCGCGGACCACTCCGTGGGTCTCGGCGGCCCAGGCGGGCACGGTGGTGGAGACGTAGAGGTCGTCGCCGGTCTTCTTGGTCACCCAGCAGACCGAGAAGACGAGCGCGGTGATCAGCAGGTTCCGGCGGACCTTCGCGAGCCGGGGCTGGGCCACCAGCACGGCGAGGAGGGCCGCGGGCGCGAACAGCTCGGCGAAGCGCTCGACGTTCGTGCCGATGGGGGAGGGGATGAGATACGTCAGGACCGCCCCGGCGGCGTAGACGGCACCGCTCCAGCGGGCGACGCGCCAGGAGCGCGGGGCGAGGAACGTGACGGCCAGGCCCAGGAAGAAGGGCGGCCATATGCGGTCGGCGAACATCAACTGCTCGCCCTTGAAGGGGAAGAGGACGGTCGTCACGCCGACGGTGACGGCGGGCGGGAGGAGGAGAGCGAGGGCGCGGGCCCAGTCGCGGGTGAGGAGGAACGCGGCGCCCACGACGACGAGGAACAGCCCCGCCACCGGGCTCGCCATCGTCGCGAGGGCGGCGTACGCGGCGGCGAGGACGAGCCGCTTCTCACGGGTCAGCAGCAGACACGCGGCGAGTCCGAAGGCCACACCCAGGGCGAACGTGGTGCGGCCGGAGGCCACGTTGCACCACAGGGCGAAGGCCGCGAGCAGGGCCGGGCCGAGGGGGCGCGGGACGCCCTTGGCACGCGTGATGAGGACCGCCGCGAGCCAGGTGGCCGCCAGCCCGGACACGACCGTGACCGTGCGGACGCCGAGCGCGGCCATCAGATACGGCGAGATCAGGCTGTAGTTGGCGGTGTGCGTGCCGCCGTACCAGAACAGGTTGTAGGCCGAGCCGCCGTGCTGGGTGGCGAAGCCGGTCCACGCGTTCTGCGCGGCCAGGTCACCGCCGCCGGTGGCGAGGAACAGGGCCCAGATCGCGTAGAGGGGGACGGTGGGGAGCGTGGCCAGGAGGGGTATTCGGTGGCGGGCCCAGATCGTGTCCAGCAGCCGCTTCCGGGCAGGGGGTGCCTGCTGCGGGGCGCTCGGGCGGGTGCGGGTGCTGGTGAGGTCGGCTTGGGCCACGTGATCGAAGACGTGGAATGGGGTGGGAACGTTCACTGGCCGGTGAAGTGGCTATGCTCCCTCCGCTTCAGCCCGGCACTCGAACCACACCGCCTTGCCGCCGCCCGCCACAGGATCCACACCCCACTTGCCGGCCACCGCGTCCAGCAGCACGAGCCCCCGGCCGCCCTCGTCGTCCGGCCCCGACCGCACGGCATGGGCGGGCAGTTGAGCGAAGCCGTCCGTCACCTCGACCCGCACCCCGCCCGGCTGCCGCAGGATCAGCACCTCGCACCGGCGGTCCGGAACATGCCGTACGACATTGGCGACCAGCTCGGTCACGCCCAGCTCCACGGCGTCGGTCAGTGCGGGCATCGCCCATTCGGCGAGCAGCGAGCGGGCGATGGTGCGGATGTGCCGGGCGGAGTGTGCGCCGACGGTGAGGCGCAGCCGGTATTGCGCACGGAAGGGGACCAGGGAGGTGGGGGGAATGTATCCGTTCACGGTACGAGCGTGACCTGGCGCAACTACTCTGGGCTACCGAACAGATACAACAGGTCCCGAAGTGGGCCGAGTTGCGTGAGAGGGGCCGCTGCGTGACCCACATCAACACCCTCGACCCGGGCGCCTCGCCACTCGACTACTACGGCTTCGAACTGCGCCGCTACCGCGAGACCGCCGGGCTGACCCAGAAGCAGCTCGGGGACATCGTGTACTGCACGGGGTCGCTGGTCGGCCAGATCGAGACGGCCCGGAAGCTGCCGACGTTGCCGTTCAGCGAGCGGGTGGATGTGGCGTTGGGGACGGGCGGGGCGCTGTCGCGGTTGCACGAGCTGGTGATGCGTAGTCAACTTCCGGCCTGGTTTCAGCAGGTGGCGGAGTTGGAGGCGCGGGCGATCGAGATCTGCTCCTTCCAGGACCACATGGTGCTGGGTCTCCTCCAGACCAGGGCATACGCGCGGGCTGTGTTCGGTGTGCTGGACGAGACGGATCTCGACGACCGGACCGAGGTGCGGTTGGCGCGGCAGCGCATCCTTGAGAAGGGCGACCCACCGGTCTTCTGGGCGATTCTCAGTGAGGCAGCGTTGTTCCAGGAGATCGGCGGCCGGGAGGTCATGCGCGAGCAACTCGCCCATCTGTTGTCCTTCGAGAACAATCCCCGCATCAACATCCAGGTGTTGCCGTTCGCGGCGGGCGCGCATGCGGGGCTGACAGGCTCGTTTGACCTCTACCGGTTTGCGAGCGATCCGACCATCGTCTACACGGAGAGCTACGGCAGCGGGCATCCGACCGCAAATCCGGACACCGTCAGGGACTGCTCGCTCCGATACGATCATCTCCAGGCTGCCGCCCTCTCCCTCAAGGACTCGGCGGAGTTGATCCGGCGTGTAATGGAGGAGCGCTATGGCGAGCAACGTGATTCCGGCGGGGACCCCGTGGCGTAGGTCGTCGTACAGCAGCGATCAAGGCGGCCAGTGCGTCGAGATAGCCGCAACCCCGCACACCACCATCGCCATCCGCGACTCCAAGAACCCGGCGGGGCCGATCGTCACCCTCGACCCCGCCGCATTCAACGCGTTCCTGGGTTGGGCTACAGGCGCTGAATGATCGTGCCGGTGGCGAGCCCCCCGCCCGCGCACATCGTCACGAGCGCGAACTCCTTGTCCGCCCGCTCCAGTTCATGCAGGGCGGTCGTGATGAGGCGGGCCCCCGTCGCCCCCACCGGGTGTCCGAGGGCGATCGCGCCGCCGTTCACGTTCACTTTCTCCAGGTCCTGCTCGAAGACCTGGGCCCAGCTCAACACCACCGACGCGAACGCCTCGTTGATCTCGACGAGGTCGATGTCCTTCAGGGACATCCCGGCCTTGCCCAGCACGGCGTTCGTCGCGTCGATCGGTCCGTCGAGGTGGAAGTGCGGGTCGGCGCCCACCAGCGCCTGGGCGACGATCCGCGCCCTCGGCTTGAGCTTCAGCGCACGCGCCATCCGCTTCGACGCCCACATGATCGCCGCCGCGCCGTCGCTGATCTGGGACGAGTTGCCCGCCGTATGTACGGCCGTCGGCATGACGGGCTTGAGCCTCGCCAGGGCCTCCATGGACGTGTCGCGCAGCCCCTCGTCCCTGTCGACGAGCCGCCACATGCCCTGCCCGGCACGCTGCTCGTCCTCGGTCGTCGGGACCTGGACGGCGAACGTCTCCCGCTTGAACCGCTCCTCGGCCCAGGCGGCGGCGGCCCGTTCCTGCGAGACCAGCCCCAGGGCGTCGACGTTCTCGCGGGTCAGCCCCCGATGGCGGGCGATCCGCTCCGCCGCCTCGAACTGGTTGGGGAGGTCCACGTTCCACTCGTCGGGGAAGGGCTTGCCGGGCCCGTGCTTGGAGCCGGACCCCAGCGGCACCCGGGACATCGCCTCGACGCCGCAGCTGATGCCGACGTCGATGACGCCGGCCGCGATCATGTTGGCCGTCATGTGCGACGCCTGCTGCGAGGACCCGCACTGGCAGTCGACCGTCGTCGCGGCCGTCTCGTACGGCAGGCCCATGGTCAGCCAGGCCGTACGCGCGGGGTTCATGGACTGTTCGCCGGCGTGGGTCACCGTGCCGCCGACGATCTGCTCGACCGCGTCGGCGGGGATGCCGGTGCGGCCCAGGAGTTCGCGGTACGTCTCGCCCAGGAGATAGGCGGGGTGGAGGTTGGCGAGCGCGCCGCCGCGCTTGCCGACGGGGGTGCGTACTGCTTCGACGATCACGGGTTCCGCGGCCATGGGGAGTGTCCTCTCCTCGGTTACCCGCGCGGCGCGGGGGCGTCCCGGCCGGCCCCGCCACGCGGAACTAGAACACGTACTAGTTCCACTCGCAGTCTGCTGACAGCGCGTCGACTGCCGCAAGAGTCGTGCAGCGTCTGAAGTCTTGATCTGCGGAGATCTGCACGAATCCCGCACGCAATTCGGGGTGCCGCGCCTCTTGCCACTTGTAGAACCCGTTACTACCTTCTCGGCAATCCTTGGTCTGATGGTCCGTCAGATGGCTAGATGGCTGGAGTTGCCGATGCCTTGTCCAGCGCTTCCCGACGGGTTCGACTTCACCGACCCCGATGTGCTGCACCACCGCGTACCCCTCCCGGAGTTCGCCGAGCTGCGCCGGGCCGAACCGGTCCGCTGGATCCCGCAGTCGGGCAACGTGGCCGGGTTCCAGGACGAGGGCTACTGGGCGGTGACCCGGCACGCCGACGTCAAGTACGTGTCCACGCACCCGGAGTTGTTCTCGTCCTCCCTCAACACCGCGATCATCCGCTTCAACGAGCACATCGAGCGCGACGCCATCGACGCGCAGCGACTGATCCTGCTGAACATGGACCCGCCCGAGCACACCCGGGTCCGCCAGATCGTGCAGCGCGTCTTCACCCCACGGGCCATCCGGGCCCTGGAGGAGCGCCTGCACGCGCGGGCGCTGTCGATCGCCGCCAACGCCCGGCAGCACTCCGGCCCCTTCGACTTCGTCACCGAGGTCGCCTGCGAACTGCCCCTGCAGGCCATCGCCGAGCTCATCGGCGTCCCGCAGGACGACCGGGCCAAGATCTTCGACTGGTCCAACAAGATGATCGCGTACGACGACCCCGAGTACGCCATCACCGAGGAGGTCGGGCAGGAGTCGGCCACCGAACTCATCTCGTACGCGATGAACATGGCCGCCGACCGCAAGGAGTGCCCGGCGAAGGACCTCGTCACCACGCTGGTGGCGGCGGAGGACGAGGGCAACCTGCGCTCCGACGAGTTCGGGTTCTTCGTGCTGATGCTGTCGGTGGCCGGCAACGAGACCACCCGTAACGCCATCACGCACGGGATGCACGCCTTCCTCACCCACCCCGAGCAGTGGGAGCTGTACAAGAGGGAGCGTCCGGCGACGGCGGCCGAGGAGATCGTCCGCTGGGCGACGCCCGTCGTCTCCTTCCAGCGGACCGCCACTCAGGACACGGAGTTGGGCGGGAAGCGCATAAACAAGGGGGACCGGGTAGGAATCTTCTATGCCTCGGCGAACCACGACCCCGAGGTCTTCGACCACCCGGACACCTTCGACATCACCCGTGACCCCAATCCTCACCTGGGCTTCGGCGGGGGCGGTCCCCACTACTGCCTCGGCAAGTCCCTCGCGGTCCTGGAGATCGACCTCATCTTCAACGCCGTGGCCGACGCCATGCCCGGCCTGCGACTGGTCGGCGACCCGCGCCGCCTGCGCTCCGCCTGGATCAACGGCGTCAAGGAACTCCAGGTGACCGCCGGCTGACGACGCACGGCGCCACACTCGGGCCGACGGCATCCCGGCGCCGTCGGCCCGTCCCGAGGGAGGCAGGAGCACCCCTTGTCCCTACGCCCGTTCCTGCCTCCCCCGAGACGGCTCCGTCGGCGCACGAGGTCGTTGGTACGCATGGCGAAGGCGACGGCCCCGGGGATCGGGGGCCGCCGCCTTCGGTTCAGGGTCTGGCGGGGTCGGCTCAGTACCAGCCGTTCGACTGCCAGAAGTTCCAGGCGCCACAGGCGCTGCCGTAGCGGTCCTTCATGTAGTCCAGGCCCCACTCGATCTGGGTGGCCGCGTTGGTCTTCCAGTCCGAGCCGGCCGAGGCCATCTTGTTGCCCGGGAGGGCCTGGACGAGGCCGTAGGCGCCGCTGGAGGAGTTGGTGGCGTTCACGTTCCAGTCGCTCTCGTGATCGACGATCTTGGAGAAGCACTGGTACTGGGCCGAGTCCGAGATCATCTTCTTCGCGACCTTCTGCGCCGAGCCGGCCTCGGTCGACGCGGCCTGGGCGGGCGCGGCGGCGAACAGGGTGCCGGCGGCCGTGGCGGCCAGGGCGGCACCGGCGAGAGCCTTCTTCGGGGCGGAGATGCGGCGGAAGGTGGAAATCGCGGACACGGAGAGCCTTTCTTCGGGGACAGGGGGCCGCAGGCAAGCCGGAACCACGCGATGCGAGGCGGGGGCGTACGTCGGCGCCGAGGCCCTGAGGGCACGTCGGCGCCGTGCGACGTGGTCCAGAGAAACAGGCCGGGAAGATGTCCGCAATGAGCCGGTTTGCTAGTTGTGGTCGTATGCGGGGGGAGGGGTGCTCGTGTGGCGTGGCTCTCAATGCGCAGGTCAAAGACTGCTTTGGCGTGCGCATGGCGTCCGATTTGTCCGACTAGGGTGGATCGTAGGTGAGGTGAGTCATGTGGGCTGGTTCACCGTGCGGATCACGGACCGCGTGTGGCCCTTCACCCTGTGGGAGCGTCGAATGTGACCGGGGCCTCGAAAGCCGCCCGGCGCGTGGCCCGGCGAAGCGCCCGCAGGATCACCGGGCCGAGAGTGACGGTCAGGACGACGGTGACGAGGGCCCGGCCGAGGTCCCAGCCGAGGGAGGTCGCCAGGCAGTACGCCACGAAGCGGGCCAGGTTCGCGGGGACGGCCGCCTCGGGGTCGAAGGCCACGTTCGAGGCCAGCGCGCCCATGAAGGGCCAACCGGCGAGGTTCATGATCGTGCCGTAGACGAAGGCCCCGAGGAAGCCGTAGACGGCCAGCATCAGCAGCTCCGCCCGCCCGCGCAGGCGGTCCTGGCCCGGCAGCAGGCCCGCGCCCATCGTGAACCAGCCCATCGCCAGCATCTGGAACGGCATCCAGGGGCCCACCCCGCCCGTCAGCAGCGCCGACGCGAACATCGTCACCCCGCCCAGCACGAATCCGAAGCCCGGGCCCAGGACCCGCCCGCTGAGCACCATCAGGAAGAACATCGGCTCGAGGCCGGCCGTACCCGCCCCGATCGGCCGCAGCGCCGCCCCCGTCGCCGCCAGTACGCCGAGCATCGCGACCGCCTTCGGGCCGAGCCCGGACTCGGAGATCGTGGCGGCGACCACCGCGACGAGGAGGACCAGGAGAGCCGCGAAGAGCCAGGGCGCGTCCTGGGCGTGGGCGCTGAGCTGGGAGGTGGGCGGTGTGAGGAACGGCCAGCCGAACGCCGCGACACCGACCGCGCTGACGAGGGCCAGGGCGGCGATGGAGCGCGGGCCCAGGCGGACGGCTCGGGCCTGGGGCGTGGGGTGATCGGAGCGGCCCGTCATGCCAGGGCCTCCCGTACCTCGGCGACGGTGAGCCACTTCTGCGGGGCCAGGATCTTGGCCACCTGCGGGGCGAACGAGGGGGAGGCGACCACCACGTCCGCCGCCGGGCCGTCCGCGATCACCTCACCGTCGGCGAGAAGGATCACCCGGTGTGCCAGTTCGGCGGCCAGCTCCACGTCGTGGGTGGCCAGGATGATGGCGTGCCCCTCGGCGGCCAGCCCGCGCAGGATGCCGAGCAGCCGGGCCTTCGCCGCGTAGTCCAGGCCGCGGGTCGGTTCGTCGAGGAGGAGAAGGGGCGGCTTGGCGGTCAGGACCACGGCCAGGGCGAGGGTGAGGCGCTGGCCCTCGGACAGGTCGCGGGGGTGGATGTCGTCCGGGATGTCCGGGAGGAGCTCGGAGACGAGGGCGCGGCAGGTGCCGGGGGCCGCGCCGGCGTCGGCGTCGGCCGACGCGCACTCCGCCGCGACGGTGTCGGCGTAGAGCAGGTCGCGGGGTTCCTGGGGGACGAGGCCAACTTTGCGTACGAGGTCGCGGGGCGGGGTGCGGTGCGGGGTGGCTCCGCCTGCTTGGACTGTGCCGGACGAGGGTTCGACCAGGCCGACCAGGGTGTTGAGGAGCGTGGACTTTCCGGCGCCGTTGCGGCCCATTAGGGCGATGGTTTCGCCTGGGGTGACGGTGAGGTCCACGTGGCGTAGGGCCTGGATGCGGTCGCGGGTTACGGAGAGGGCTTGTACTTCGGCCGTGTGGGGGGAGGGTGGGGTGGGTTCGGTGCGTTTGCGGCGGAACCAACGGGCGCCTACGGGGGTGGAGGTTGCGGATTCGTTGCGGGTGCTGGTCGGTTGTGGCTGGTCGCGCAGTTCCCCGCGCCCCTTGAGGGGGTTGTAGTCCCGTCCCTCAAGCCGTTCCCGTAGGTCCGCTGCCTGCCTACGAGCATCTCGGACCGTCAGTGGCAGCGGGGACCAGTCCGCCAGGCGGCCCAGGGCCACGACCGGGGGGTACACCGGGGATACGGCCATGACCTCCGCCGGGGTGCCCAGGACGGGGGGCGCTCCGGGTGAGGGGAGCAGGGCGACCTGGTCGGCGTACTGGATGACGCGTTCCAGGCGGTGTTCGGCCATGAGGATCGTGGTGCCGAGGTCGTGGACCAGGCGTTGGAGGACCGCGAGGACCTCCTCCGCGGCGGCCGGGTCGAGGGCCGAGGTCGGCTCGTCGAGGACGAGGACCTTGGGGTGCGGGGTGAGGACGGAGCCGATCGCGACGCGCTGCTGCTGGCCGCCGGAGAGGGTGGCGATGGGGCGGGCCCGGAGGTCGGTGAGGCCGAGCAGGTCGAGGGTCTCCTCCACGCGGCGGCGCATCACGTCCGGGGCGAGGCCCAACGACTCCATGCCGTAGGCGAGTTCGTCCTCGACCGTGTCGCTCACGAAGTGGGACAGGGGGTCCTGCCCCACCGTGCCCACCACGTCGGCGAGTTCGCGCGGCTTGTGGGTACGGGTGTCGCGGCCGGCCACCGTGACGCGGCCGCGCAGGGTGCCGCCGGTGAAGTGCGGGACCAGGCCGCTGACCGCGCCGAGGACGGTGGACTTGCCCACACCCGACGGCCCGACCAGGAGGACGAGCTCGCCCTCCGGCACCTCGAAGTCGACGCCCCGCACGGTGGGCCCAGCGGTGCCGTCGTAGGTCACCGATACATCCTCGAAGCGGATCACGACGGCTCCTTGGGGATCACGAAGGCGGGCAGCAGGCCCAGCAGTACGGCCGCCGCAGGCCACAGGGGGAGGGCCGGCGCGACCAGGGGGACCACACCGGGGTGCAGCGCCTCGGGGTCGCGGGACGCGGCGAGGGTGAGCAGTGCGGCCACCGCGACGCCGGAGCCGGTGACCAGCCAGGCGCGGGCGTCCCAGCGGTCGGGGCGGTAGCGGGTACGAGGGGTGCGGCGGCCCCCGAGCCACAGGCCGGCCAGCGCGGCGGCCAGACCGGTGAGGAGGACGGGCAGACCGTAGCCGGCGCCCTGGGCGGTCAGCAGGCCGTACGTTCCCGCGCAGACGCCCAGCAGGCCGCCGAGGGTGAGCGCGGTGGTGGTGCGGCGGACCGGGTCGGGGACCTGCGCGGTACGGCCGTATCCGCGGGCGTCCATCGCTGCGGCGAGGGCGACCGAACGCTCCAACGCGCCCTCCAGGACCGGGAGTCCGACGTGCAGGAGGCCGCGGATGCCGTGGTCGGGCCGGCCGCGCAGGCGCCGGGCGGCGCGCAGGCGCTGGACGTCGGCGATCAGGTTGGGGGCGAAGGTGAGGGCGACGACCACCGCCACGCCCATCTCGTACAGGGCGCCCGGGAGGGACTTCAGCAGGCGGGTGGGGTTGGCGAGGGCGTTCGCAGCGCCCACGCAGATCAGGAGCGTGGCCAGTTTGAGGCCGTCGTACAGGGCGAAGACGAGCGCCTCGGCGGTGACCGTGCCGCCCAGGCGGATGCCCTGGGCCCAGTCGGGGAGGGGGACTTCGGGGAGGGTGACGATCACGTGGGTGCCGGGGATGGGGGAGCCGAGGGCCACGGCGAAGAAGAGGCGGATGACGAGGACGGCCAGGGCGAGCTTGACGAAGGCCGAGTAGGAGCGGGCCCAGGGGGTGTTCGGGCGGCAGGTCGCCACCACGTACGCGGACGTGGCGATGAGGAGGGTGAGCAGGAGGGGGTTGGTGGTGCGGGTGGCCGCGGTGCCCAGGGAGAGGGCCCAGAGCCACCAGGCGCCGGGGTGGAGCTGCGCCCGGGGACGCGGCCGGGGGACGGGGCCGCCTGCCGGCGCCGGTGGGGTGCCGCCCCTCTTCGGGACGGGCACCTCCCCGGCGGCACGAGTGCCCGCGGGCCGGCTGGGGCGGCTCGCCATCAGGCTCGCCGCCGCCGTGCCTGCCAGGCCGCTGCCGCGCCCAGCACCACCACCACGACGATCCCCGCCACCAGGCCCAGCGACGGACCGTCGTCCGAGGCGTCCTTCTTCTCGGAGGCCGCCTTTTCGGAAGGCGACTTCTCGGACGCCGTCGTGTCGCTCGACGCCACCTGCTCCCCGCACCCCTTCTCCGGGTAGCCCCCGATCGCGCACAACAGCGCGTCCGTGCCGTAGCGCAGTGGCTTGGCCACCGTGGCCAGGGCCTCGGCCGTGGTCGCGTCCGGGGCGACGCGGGCGCAGGCGGTGCGGCGGGCCGGGGGCGTCTCGCCCGACGGGGCGTCGGCCGGCGTACCGAAGTCGATGACCAGAGCCACCCGCTTCTTGCCGTCCTGTGCGGGCGTGCGCGCGCAGATCACCGCGAACTCGGCCGCGCCTCTCGGCTTCGCGGCGTCCTTCGAGTCCTCGCTCACCGCGAAGCGGAAGCCCTGGACGTCGCCGTCGGAGGGGCGGGCGGTGGAGGGGCCCTGGGTGGCGTACGTCCACGTGTCGCCGTCGCGGTCCCAGAAGGACCAGTAGCGGTAGCCGGTCGCCTGGGCGGCCTGGGCCGCGCCGGTCACGAGGACCAGCGCGGCCAGGACGAGGGCGAGAGCGCGGCGGATCACGATCGCTTGGCCTTGTTGCGGCCGCTCAGCAGGAAGCCGATGCCGATGCCCGCGACCAGGCAGACACCGACGAACCACCACACACCGAAGCCCTTGTCGTCGTCCTCCTGCTTGTCGGAGGCTTTCGCCGACGTCGTCACCGACGCGTTCGGCGCCGACTGCGGTGCCGGGCCGGTCGCGTTGAGCTGCTTGACCAGGTCCGTGCCGCCGAAGTCACGCGGGTCGGCGCCGGTCGCGTGGGCGGCGAAGATCAGCTGGGCGTAGGCGGCCGGGCCGCTCTGCGCCGCCCACTGCTCGGAGTTCTGCTCCAGCCAGGTCAACGGCTTCTGCGCGGCGCTCGCCCCGCTCCGTGCGGCGAGGGCGACGACCGCGTCGGCCGTGTTGCCGTAGTCGGGCTGGTCCTCGGCGCCGGGGAGGGCGGACGTCAGGTGGCCGTCCTTGGCGAGGGCCTTCGTCAGGTATGCGGCGCCGTTGGCCGCGGCCCGCTCGGGGGTCGCGGAGCCGGCGTCGCTGCAGGACGCGTCCGACTGCTTGCCGGGGCTCACCACGAAGCCCTTGCCGAGCGCGCCGGTGACGCCCGCCGCGGTCGCGTCCGCGTTGGCGGCCAGGTCGCCCTTCTTGTCCGGCTGGAACGCGAAGGCACCCGCGTCGGCGCCCTTGCAGGGCAGGGCGAGCTCGAGCAGGGCGTCGTACGGGGACTTCCCGCCCTTCACGACCTCCGCCGGCTTCTCGCCCGCGGCGGCCAGCGCGCCGACCACGACCGACGTCGAGTTGGCGTCGGTGGCCCCGCCCGCGGTGTAGCCCCAGCCGCCGTCCTTGTTCTGGACCGACTTCAGCCAGGACACCGCCTTGTCGGCCACGGCGTCGTGCCCGCCGAGCGCGGCCAGTGCCTGGACGGCGGCGGCCGTGTTGTTGGTGTCGATCAGGGTCTTGGCGTCGCAGTCCGCGCTCGTGTCGGCGCGGTAGGGCGCGAAGGCCCCGTTCGCGCACTGCTGTCCGAGCAGCCAGTCGACGGCACCCTTAGCCGGCTGCACCTCGACCGTGTCCTGCGCGAGCAGCGCGAGGGACTGGCGCCAGACGCCGTCGTACGTGGGATCGGAGTCGCCGTACAGCTCGGCGGGGTACGCCTTCGACGGCGAGGCGGAGGGGGACGAGTCGGCGGCTACGGCCGGCGCGGCCGCGCCGATCACGACGGCGGCGGCCAGGACCGCGGCGCTGCGGCGGACGTACATGATCGGCGGGTGCCCTTCCCTAAGGGGAACCGGGCAGCACAGGGAAAACCCCCGGCGGCTCGGCTCCGTATACCTCGACGGTGCCGCGCTCCGGCAGGCTGCCGGTGCACGTGAGCCGGTCACTGTCCCATACACGGCGGTCCGGCTCACCGGCCTTCGGCGACCGGTTCACGGTTGCGGGTCAGCGCCGGATTTGCACCGGCTTTCCCCCGTACGGGTGTGATGACGACGCGGCCACTCTACCCGGCGGTAAACAGGCGCTGAGAGCTGGCTGTGGGTCGCCGAAGCGCCCTCGCGTCAATCGGGGCCGGGGATTGCCGGTTCGGCTGGATTTCGCCCATGACGGCCGACCGGTGTTGCCGAGCTCCACTGGGAGGGTGTGCGTGGGTCCCGTCGGGGCGTCGGGCCGTCCTCGCGGTTGGACCGCTATCGGGCGACGTCAGGATGCACTGTGTATCGGGCGACCCCATCATGTGGGTACGACATATGGGCGGCATGATTGCCGACCTGCGTCCTTGTGATCACTGCGCTGTCAAAGTAAACGTGCATTTTGCGCCGAATGGCCCCCGGCATGGCTGGAATGGTCCGCCGGAGGGTGGGAATCCTCTACCGTTTGGTCGGTGCGAGTGGCCCCAGGGACACGCAACCGTCACCCCATGACAGTGCGTCTTGCATAAAACCCTTGGTCCGTCGCTACATGACGGCTGGTTTGTGTGTCGACTGGCGCCCTGGTGGGCGGGAAGCTGGTTCTCTGGGTCCCGCTCCGGGCGGCCGCGGCGCTGGCGACGGGAGGCACACCTGGTGTTGGGAAGTGTCAAGAGCGGCGACGGTGAGAGGCTGCTCTTCTTCGAGACGTCGGGGGACCCGAAGGGACACCCGGTGTTCTTGCTGCATGGCACTCCGGGCAGCAGGGTCGGGCCGCGTCCACGTACCAGCGTTCTCTACAAACTGGGTATTCGGCTCATCTCCTATGACCGGCCGGGGTACGGGGAGTCGCATCGGTTAAAAGGCCGCACCGTGCGTCATTCTGCGGCGGATGTGCAGGCCATCGCCGACCACCTGAATCTCGGACCGTTCTCCGTGCTCGGCCGTTCTGGTGGCGGGCCGCATGCATTGGCCTGCGCGGCGCTGCTTCAGGACCGGGTGGCCAGTGCTGCCGCGCTGGTCAGCATCGCGCCGCCGGATGCCGACGGGCTCGACTGGTATGACGGGATGGCCCAATCCAATATCGACGCCTACAGGACCGCCTCCGAGGCACTCAGCGACGGCTCCGCGGCATGTCTGGATCGCCTCAGGGCCAACCTGGCCAGCAACGCGGATGCCATCAGGGACAACCCTGAATCACTGCTGACCTGGCTAACCCCGGAGATGCCGGCGGCCGACAGGCTAGTGGTGGGACATGGCGGCATCCGGCACTTACTCCTGGCCAACTACCAGGCCAGCGCCGTGCATTCCTCATTCGGCTGGCTGGACGACGTGCTGTCGTTCCGACAGGACTGGGGCTTCGAGCCAGGCAAGATCGTCGAAGTCCCGACCATGCTCTGGCATGGCGAACACGACACCTTCTCGCCAGTTGGCCACTTTCGATGGTTGGCCGCCCGCATCCCTTCAGCGACACCCGTGCTGAAGCGTGAGGCGGCGCACTTCGCCGCACTGCCGGCCGTACCGGAAATACTCGCGTGGCTTCGTGACCGGGCCCGCGAACGCTTCGGGGCCGCCGTGTAGCGGGGGCGCTCGCTGAAGCCCAGGGAGCGCCCCCTCCCCGCAGATCAGATCGGGTGAGGGTCGAACTCCCAGCCCGAGCGACTCCACTTGCGCAGGGCGAGAGCCCGAGGGTGGTCGGCTCCGAGCCGCGCGGTGAGCGCACCGAGCACCTCCTCGCGAAGGCGCTCGGCGGCCTCCGCCTCTCCCAGTTCGTTCAGAACCACAGCGAGGTTGGCGGCGCAGACCAGCGGGGCGGGGTGCTGGTTGTCGTTGAGGACATCGCCAAGCCGGTCCAGAACCTCCTCGTACGTCGCGCGGGCCCGTTCCCGCTGCCCCAGTGCGGCCTGGGCATTGGCCAGGTTCATCCGGCACATCAGGGTGAACGGGTGGTCGTCGTCGAAGATCTCAGCGAAGGCCCGTGCCGCCTGCTCTGCGTAGGCCAGGGAGGAGGCCACCTCGTTGGCCGAGTAAAGGAGCACGGCCAGGTTCGCGTAACAAGCCACCGTGTAGGGGTGCTTGTCATGGAAGAGCCGACGGCAGTCGTCCAGGACCTGGCGTGCCAGATCGCAGCCTTCCTCGGTACGGCCCTGCGCGCCCAGCATCCCGGCCAGTCCCAGTTGGAGCAGCAGCCGGTTGGGAGAGGCGGAGCCCTCCTCGGAGGGCAGATTGGCCAGCACCGTGCGCGTCAGCTGCTCCGCCTCCTGGGCGCGGCCCAGGTGGAGCAGGGCTCCAGAAAGCGACCTCCCCGCGTTGATGGTGGTGGGAGAGGACGGGCCGAACTCCTTGTTGTCCAGACAGTGGTCGTAGGTACGTCGCAACAGAAGCTCGGATCCGGCGTAATCGCCGCAGTCGAGCAGGTTGCGGGCGTAGTTGACGGTCGATTCCCGCGTGTAGGGGTGTTCCGCACCCAGGATCTTGTTCCGGGTTTCCATCGTTCTGCGGTCCAGCGACAGCGCGTCGGAGTACTGCCCCAACACCCGTCGGCACACCGCGAGATTGTTGGCCGCCACCAGGCTGCGCGGATGGTCCTCGCCGAACAACTCGAGAAACCTCTCGTGGTTGAGGCGGTCGCGTTCCAGTGCTTCCCCATAGCGGCCCAGACCACGCAGGTCG
This sequence comes from Streptomyces sp. NPDC055013, assembly GCF_053608645.1. Classification (NCBI taxonomy): domain Bacteria; kingdom Bacillati; phylum Actinomycetota; class Actinomycetes; order Kitasatosporales; family Streptomycetaceae; genus Streptomyces; species Streptomyces sp. NPDC055013. The sequence continues at coordinate 111,852 of NZ_JBSGVW010000025.1, read as the reverse complement.
GCTGCCACACCGCCGGAGGTCATGAGGATATGGAGATCGTAGGGGCTCTCCAGGGCCGCTTCCTGGCGCCTCAGTACATCTGTGCCGATGTCCAAGGCCTCCTTGTACCTGCCTTGAGCACGCAGAATGTTGGCGATCTGAAAGCCCATGTGGAGCACCCAGCGCTCGTCGGGCCCGCTGTGTTCGAGCCAGCCCTGATGCACGCGAGTGCTGAGGTCGTGCGCTTGCCTCAGCTCACCGCGGCGACGCAACTGGCGTACCCGGTCCACGATCAGCTTTCGGATGCCGTAGTCGGGTGTAGTGAGGGCCCACGGAGTTCCCAAGTGCGGCCAGATGATGCGGTAGCGCTCCCAGGTGTGGTGGTCCTCTGGGTCGTCCTGTTCGGGACGGGCAGCCACCAGGGTGCGGAACACGACGTCCCGGGTGGCCTCCTGCTCCTCGTCCGTCATGTTCTGGCGCACCGACAGCTGCACCAGTCGGTGCACGCGGAGACTGCTCGACTTGCGGTCCACTGCGGCGAGTGAGAGACGGCTCAGCTCCCGGAACGCCCGAGCGATCATCTCCGTGCTGTCGAAGGCGCGCGGCCGGAACTCCTGATCGCCCGAGGTGCTCGGGCCGATCAGGGACTGTGCGATCTGCGTGCCCTGTAGCAGATTCATGGAGATCGGTTCAGGGCTGAACCAGGCAGCCAGTTTGAGCAGTTGAGCTGCCGGAGGAAAGTTCTTGTTGAGTTGATCGATGGCCACTTTCCAGGTCTGGGAGAGGTCGAGTACCCGATTCTCGGGGCCCAGATCGGGTGTGTCGGTGGAGGGCTGGCGCTCGAGGAGCTTCACGTATTCACGGGTCTGAAGGCCACTCTCCTTGAGCACGGCAGCCGCGTGCTCGACGGCGAGCGGCAGATCGCCGAGGGCGGAGGCCACTTCGTCGGCCTCCTTGGTGCTGCACTCGGTGAGCCTGCGCTTGAGGTGCAACACGCTCTCCGCGCGCTTGAAGACGCCGACGTCGACGATCTCCGCATACCGCTCCCAGCCCTCGGAGCGTTGACTGGTGGCCAGGATGTGGCCGGACTTGCTGCTCACCAGGAGGTCGGACAGATCGTTCACGTGCTCGACGTTGTCGAGGATCAGCAGCCATCGGCTGTAGGGCCGCCCCAGACGCAGCGCATCCTTGACTCCGGCGGCCGTCGCCGTCGGGTTCTTGCGCTGGGCAACATTCAGATAGCTTGCCAACCCCGCGAACTGTTCCACTGCAAGGTTTCGCTGATCGGCCTGGACGTGCCACACGACGTCGTAACCGCTCTTGAAGCGGTGGGCGAACTCCATTGCCAGCATCGTCTTGCCCACGCCACCCATTCCGCGCAGAAGCACCGTGCCGTCGCCGGCCAGCAGCCGCTCGCGCAGAAACTCCAGCAGTTGCTCGCGACCGGTGAAGGACGGGTTGCGGATGGGCATGTCCGGAGACAGCACCGCGGGCTCGGCTCCGGGGAAGCGAGGACCACCGTCGCTCGTGACGGCCGGGCTGAACAACGTCTGGGCCGGAGCCTCCACGGCATTCAGCAGCGTCTGCCTGGCAGCGTCCTCATCGGCACCGCATCGGGACAGATCCGCGGATGTGCGCTCGGAGAACGGCGGACTCAGCCGTACGTCGTCCACCCGGACGGTAACCAGGCTGCGCCGATTTCCCAGGTCGTCGACGGTGTCGGCCGCCTCCCACACCGCACGTGTCTCCGCGGACCGTCGGTAGGCCTGGGAGAGGACCGCGATGGTCCGGGTGGGTGATTCCACCGTGTTCTTGCCGGTGGTTCGCGGCGGCGGTGTGGTGGTGCCGTTGGAGAGCAGACGTACTTGGAAACCAACGGACTTGAGGGTGAACTCGATCCAGTCGGCCCAGGTGCGGTCCTCCGGGGCGAAGCTGACATGGATTGTGGTGTTCTCCAGCGGTCTGGGCCGCTTGTAGAGAGCGAGAACCCGCTTGCGCTCGGCATCGTCCAAGCGGGGAAGCGCGGTGACTTCGCCCTGGGAGATGACATCGGTCAGCCGTTCGCAAGCGGCGAGCAGCGAGGTGGGGCTGCCCGGGGCATCACGGAAGGGGGCCAGCAGTTCTTCGTAGGCGTAGAAGGGCCGGTAAGGGATCTCGACCTTGCCCCAGTACTCCTGGGCTTCCAGGGCGCAGTGGCGGCGCACGATGTCGGCGAACTTCGCCCGCATCTGCTCCCGTGCCGCCTCCAGGCGGTCGGCCTCGCCGTTCGCGTCCTCCACGCGCATAGGGACCGGAATGATGCGGATCCCCCGATAGCCGTAGAGACCCTCGATCTTCTGCGCCACGGCCACGGCGCCGTCCATTCCCTGGCTGCTGGGTGTGAAGGCGACGACCAGGGCGTCCGGCAGCAGCACCGTGCACACCTCCGAGACGTCGCTCAGACCGGTGCGGCTGTCGATCAGGACGTAGTCGTAATTCTGAGTGAGTTCGCGCTTGAGGGCCTGGACGAAGACCGGTCCGTGCCAGGTGTGGTCCAGGAAATGCATCCAGTCGAACTGCGAGTACGCCGAGAGGTACTCCTTGTTCTGCGTGCCGGGCGAGACATAGTCCAGCCGGCCGCCGCCGGGAAACTCCCAGTCGATCGGGATCACGCAGTGGTTGAAATGGGCCTGGGTGGCCACCCAGGCCGCTTCGGCGGTCTCCCACTCGTCCTGTGCGTGAGGTTCCGGTTGCTTCCGCTGCTCCAGCACGGTCTGGTTGAAGTGCAGGAAGAGGTCGATGATGCCTTGCGCGGTCCGTAACCGGTCGCGGTCCAGGAAGGGATGCAGAAAGCGGTCGAGGCCGGGCGCGTCGAGGTCCCAGTCGACGACGAGCACCCGCTTTCCACCCGATGCCAGGATCCAGGCGGTGTTGGCGAGGGACATGGTGCGGCCGGTGCCGCCCTTGTACGAGTAGAAGGTGACGACCTTCCCCCGGGCCGTTTCCTCCGGACCCGGAGTCAGCATCCCCGCCATCTCATCCGCGCCCTTCACGTCAGTCACTGGTCAGCCTCCGAACCCCGGGACTCGCCGCCGGGTCGGCCGACGGGCGCGGGGCAACATCCTGGATGGAATCGAGATACCGCAAATAGCAACTCTTCGCCAACTCCGCGAAGAGCCAGGCGAAGGCATCGGCCTTCGGAATGCCCCGTGCGGCCGTACCGCGAGCGGCGCGGGGCATCTCGCCCAGATGCCGGTGCCGGGACAGCGTCGTCTCCAGCAGCGCCCGCAGTCGTGCCTCATTGCTCCGGGTCTGTGGGTCGTCCTCGGCCAGCACTGCCATCACCGCCAGCCACGGCCGGTCGGCCCGGACGATGTGCTGCACCCGTTCCGCGATCCTGAGATCGCCCAGTACCCACGCGTCGACCACGAGCATGGAGGGAGCGATGGGCCTGACGGGTTCGCGCGCGGAACTGTCGTAGGCAATGCTCTCGTAGGCCTTTTCGAGGGGGATCAGTTCCGGCTCGAAGCCGAGATTGCGGGCGAGAGCGAAAGCCTGCTGGGTCAGCGTGCCACGCGCCGTGCGGTAGGGCCGCCATGACTCGGTGTCCGGTCCGTAGGAGACTGCCTCACGCCCCGGCGGGAGTCGGCCGGCGGTCGGCGCGACAACCGTGATTCGCAGGGTCGGCCTCGACGGTTGGGCCGCGAACGCGTCCACCAGACCGCGGCGATCGGTCAGCCGCTCGATGCTGACCGGCCGCGTAGGTGTGTCCTCCCACGCCCGTGCGATGCGCTGGGCCAGTCGTCCCAGGACCGCGCGATAGGCGCGCTGGTCCTCCTCCTCCATCTCCATGAGCCGGTAGAGGCCGGATTCGGCGTAGCGGTCCTGTGCGTGCTGTTCCTCTTTCCCGCCCTCGCGCGGCAGGTGCGTGGGGATATCGAGGGCGGCCATCGGCAGTGTGGTGCCCTGGGTGGGCGGGATCCACAAAACAGGGACCACGGCCCGGCCGTAGTCGAGGCCCACGCGTCGCTTGAAGGCGGTCCACTGGCGTCCGCAGAGCGGATCGGTGAAGTACCGCGGTGAGTACAGCGGGACGAAGACACTGCTGGCTGTCAGCTTCGAGAGCCATCCATCGGATGCGGCGTCCGGACGGTCCACGTGGCCGGCATGCTCCACGGGAACGCCGGTCAACCGGGCCACTTGCTCGCTGAGCTCCTCGAAGAAGGAGAAGACCGGCCGGTCGGCGTCGGCCCCCTGGGGCCCCGGCGTGCGGGCGTAGCTGAGGAAGAAGACCGGAGTCGAGTCCGTCATGAGTCCCCCTGAGTACGTGGCGTGAAGACGTTGCCCAGACCGTCGAACAGGCTGACGTCGCAGGATTTGAGCCGGGCTGCCGTGGCGACGTCGACGATCCGCTCGGCGAGCCGCCACACGGTTCGCCGGTAGACGCGCCACTTGCCCGCCTCCATCAGACCAAGCAGCCCCATGCGCCGGTAGTCCTCTCCGAGGTCGAGGCTGTACCACTGGAACGGCTCGACGACCTCGGGCAGCACGATCCTGCCGGGAGACGTCCACAGCACCGGCACGATCGCGCTGACGGTGTAGCGCTCACTGCGGTGGTGCTCGGCCTGCCGTCGGAGGAAGCCGTCGAACTCGATCCCGCACCAGTGACTGGCGAAATAGCGAGGCGAATACACCGGCATGAAGACCCGGCAGGTCGCCAGTGCCTCCTTCAGATGCTTCTCCCACTCGCCGCCCAGGGGCATGCGCTTGTCGAGGAAACCGATCGGAGTTTCCCCGTCGTGCGTGGTCAGTTGCAGGACGAACTGGCACAGCAGCGCATGGAATGCCTCCTGTCGTTCGTCCGGCGCACGCAGGCCTGCGGCGCTGGGCAACTGTGCATAACTGTGGAAAAAGTACAGATCCTGGCTGTCAGCCGGGCGGCCCGATAAGTGGGATTCGGTCACCAGCGCTGCCCCCTCAGCCCGTGCGGTGTTCCTTGAACCATTCCACAGCCAAGTCCACCGAATCAGCCAGAGGGAGGAGCCGGGCAATTCCGCCGCCCACCCGACCGCGCCGCACCACGCGCTGCCCCGTGTCCGTGCGCTGGTGCTCCAGCCACCCCCCGAGGCGCCCGAAGTCCCGGTCGTCCAAGGCCACGGCCTCGAACGACCGCCACTGTCGCCCGGGTTGACCGTCCGCGTGCCGGCCATCGGCGACCACACACTCGTAGACGCCCATGGGCGGGGCGGGCGAGCTGTACTCGCCGAGGTGAAAGGCCGTGCATGACTCGAAGCCGACCCCCAGCAGCAGGACGCGCGCCTCGAGCTCGTAGAGGAGTTGCAGCGGAGAGTCTTTCCCGAGAGGGCAGTTGAGGGGGTGGCGCCGGGTGATGGCCTCGGCCCGCGGCCCCCACGCGGCCAGCGACGTCTGCGGGTGCGCGCTGCGCCGTGCCCCCGGCGTGGTGCGCACCAGTTCGGAGACGGCGCCCATTCCGGTGCTGGGCGTGATGGCGGGGTCGAACCCTGGCATGGCCTCCTGGAACGCGTCGATCTCCTGAGCGGTCATGCCTCTGGTGCGTTCGTGGTAGATGGGGGACGACAGGGAGTTGGCCACTGTGAACGTCGGTACGACGATGGTCCCCTCGGGGCCGACAGCGGCGCGCAGGGCTTCTACGACTGTTGCCGCCCCTCGTTCGGTCGGGCCGATCCGGCGCAGTGAAGAGTGCACCAGGACGATGTCGCCCGGACGCAGCCCGAGGGACCGAAGATCATCGGTGAGCCTGCCTCTCGTGTACGCCGCCGTCATGGAGCGGCGATCAGCGAGTCGGCGGCTGCTCTGATCTCCGTTGCGAGGCGCAGGCCGGTGGCAGCCGGGGCGGCGTCGGTCTCGGAGGCGAAGGCATCCAGGGCGGCGAGCGAGCGTTTCCCCCACGTGGCTGCCAGGTCCCGGGCGGTCGGCCCCGGACGGGTGTGCCATACGCGAGCCACGGCGAGGTGAGCGTAGGCCTCTCGCAGCGCCGTTTCCTGCCCCGTGCCGCCGAGGTCATGCAGGTCGCGCAGGGCCGCGAACTTCGCGTACTGCCATTCCCGGAGCAGGGCCAGCACGAGGTCCGGGGTGGTGCCGGGCGGTGCCAGCGCCAGCGCGCCGAATGGCGGTCGGGAAGCGTTCTGCGGCGGCTCCCTGTCGAGGAGCACCAGTGTCTTCACACCGGCTGCCAGGGCGGCAGCCTGGTACGGGTGCTGATGGAAGAGGGCTTCCCAGGCCGCTTCGAGGGGCCGCCGCCATTTGGCCGCGAGGTCGGCCGGCGACCTGGCAGCCGTCGGGCGAAGGGTGTTCGACTCCAGTGACACGTCGAACCCCCCGGCCGAAAGATTCTGTACGGGTTCCCAGATCGCCCCACCGCCGTCCGCCCGCCACACGCGTCCGTCGTCGGTACCCACCCGGATCCCCTTCTCGGACGAGATGGATACCCCGTTCGGCAGCATCCGTAGCCGGCCGACCGAGGGCAGGGTCAGGATGCCCGGGGTGCTCATGGGGACCGCGAGCTTCAGACGCTGCCCTGAGCGAAGTGCCGCGGCCAGGGCGATTCCCGCGAGGAATGCGGTGTCCGGCACGGCCCTCCCGCTTGTGTCGGCGGAGCAAGCCGCCACCGCCCACGAGTGGACCGCGGGATCCGCGAGCACGAGGTCGAGGTCGGGACCGTCGAGGTCCAGCAGAGCCTGCCAGGTCTCCTCCGAGCCGACGCCGGCCTGGTTCAGATACGCCAGCATCGAGCGGCGCAGGTCCAACTGTGCTTTCGACAGGCGCAGTACGGCCGCGTGCTCCGGTGCGCCGCCGACCGTGAGCGCGCCGATGTCGGCCGGCGGCACGGCCAGCAGCTGTGTCGTAGGGGTGGTCGACTGTATGTGCTGGATGAGCTTGAGCAAGTCGGCGCAGTACACCGAGGGGTTGACGAAGCCGGTGCCGGATCTGTGCCGGTGACCGTAGAGCCCTCCGCCGCAGATGCTCACCACCGGGCACGCCCTGCACTGGTCGGCCAGTCCGTCGAGGCCGAGGCTTCGAGCCTGGAAGCCGGGGTGCCGGGCCGCCTCGTCGAAGCTGTTGACCAGGACGTGATAGCCGGTCTCCGGGGCGCCCTCGGCCACCGTCTTGAGCCAGTCGGCCTGCTCGATCGCCCCGTCGGTCTCTATCACCAGGAGATCGGGACTGCCCAGCCCGAGTGCCTCGGTGAAGCCGGGCTCGCCCATCACCGCTGCCTCCACGGACTCGAAGACGCGGATGCTGAACGGCCTGTCGTCCCGGTTCCACCGCTCGTACGCGGTGATCAGCCAATCCGCGTAGTCCGTGGTGCCCTGCGGACGGGCCGGCGGATGGTCCCAATTGGCGTGCGGGAGAAGGAAGTCCACGCGCGGAGGGCGTACGTCGGCCAAAGCGCCATAGACCGCCTCGGGATCGTTGCGGACATCGACGGTGCACAACAGGCCTGCGAACGCGGGACGGTGGGCTGTCTGCCCGAGCAGTCGCAGCGCTCGCACCGTGTCGTCGTAGCTCCCCGATCCGTCGGCCCTCACCCGGTGACGGTCGTGGGACGCCCGGTCTCCGTCCAGGGAGACGCCCACGCGGATGCGCTCACGTACCAGCAGTGCGCAGAACTCGTCGTCGAGGAGCAGTCCGTTGGTCTGCATACGGAGGTCGAGTACTGCGATGCCGTCCAGCGAGCGGCGAAGTTCGCGGGCCAGGGCAGCGAGCCGTTCGGGTCCGGCGAGCAGTGGCTCACCGCCGTGCAGCACCACCGTCACCCGCTGCAGCCGGTGGGCTCGCGCGTGCTCGGCGATGCGCTCGGCGGTGGCCCGGACGATGCGTGGCGCCATCACCCGGGGGCGACGGCGCCAGCTCTGATCGGCGTGCCGATAGACATAGCAGTGGTCACAGGCGAGGTCGCACCTGCTGTGGACCTTCATCACGAACTGGCGGAATGGCCGTATCGTCACGAGCGCTGGCACGTCGTCCGCGTTCCGTCTCAGACGTTGGACTGAAATCCTGCGGACGTGGGGCTGCCGGTCGACGAGACCCGCATGACCTGTCGCTCACCTCGATGACTCAGGCTCCACAGGGGCACACGGTCGGGGCAGGCGGTGCTGCTCGCGGTACGACGGGCTTCACCCACTGGTCGTGCGGCGGCGCGGTTCTCTACGTCGCTTTGCATGACAGTTCCCCTCGGGTGATGCGCCCCGGACCATCCCTAAAACCCGCATTTGTGTCGCGTCCCGTACTGGGTATTCCGGCAGCGGCGTCGGCAACTCGACACCTTCATGCTGCATTCGCGCAAGGCCCATGACAAGACGACCTCCGGCCAACCGTTCGAGCGAAACGGCCTTGTGAGGAGCCCTTCGCCGCGACGAACCACCTGAACTCACCCGGTGTCCTCACACCGCCACATACGCCACCGGCTCACTCCCCGCCACCGCCTCCGCCCGCCCCAGCTTCACCAGTCGCCGCAGATGGGCCTCGGCCTCCGCGATCGCGATGTTCCGTGAGCCGTAGGGGATTTGGTCCCACGGCCGGTTCCACTCCATGCGTTCGGCGAGTTGCCAGGGGGTGAGGGGAGCGGCGAGGAGGGTGAGGAGGTCGGTGAGGCGGTCTTCGTGGTGGGTCAGCAACTCGCTCACGCGGGCGGGGGCGTCGGTGAACGTGTGCTGGTGGGCCGGGAGGATCTCGGCGGGGGTGAGGCGGCCGACGCGTTCGAGGGAGGCGAGGTAGTCGCCGAGGGGGTCGGTGACGGTGGTGTCGTCGGGGTCCTCGTACAGGCCGATGTGCGGGGTGATCCCGGGGAGCAGGTGGTCGCCGGAGAACAGGCGGCCGTGGCCGGGGAGTTGGGCCGGGTGGTCCTCCTCCAGGTGCAGGCAGACGTGGCCCGGTGTGTGGCCCGGGGTCCAGATCGCGCGCAGGCGGCGGCCGGGGAGGTCGAGGAGCTCGCCGGGGACGATCTCGCGGTCGGGGGTCGCTGGGGAGAAGCCGGGCAGGGTGCTCGGGCGGCGGGCCGTGCGCAGGGGTGCCACGTGCGCGTCGGGGGCGCCGGCCGCCGTGAGCTTGGCCGCCATGTAGGAGAACCAGCGCTCGGGTCGGGTGGTGCGGGTGCGCCGTACGATCGCCGCGTCCGCCGCGTGCATCGCGATCCAGGCGCCGGAGGCCTCGCGCACCTTGCCGGACAGGCCGTGGTGGTCGGGGTGGTGGTGGGTGATCACCACGCCGTGGATGTCGGCGGGCGCGGTGCCGCAGGCCGCCAGGCCCTCGGCGAGGGTGTCCCAGGAGGCCGGATCGTCCCAGCCGGTGTCGATCAGCACCGGGCCGCGGTCGGTGTCGACGACGTAGACGAGGGTGTGTCCGAGTGGGTTGTCGGGGATGGGGACCTGGATGGACCGCACGCCACCGCCGTGGTCGTACACCTGCGCCATGGGCTCCCCAATCGCCGCGACACGTTTCCGGCCGACCGGCCCACTATAACTAGAACAGGTTCCGATGGGAGCCCGAGTCATCTACCCCTGCCGTCACCAGCAGTCCGATGAGAGCAGGGTGGGGAAGTGCTCGCAGGGGTCCCACGCCGGCATCTCGACGGGTTCGGCCCGTCTGATGCGCTCGGGAGTCCAGAACTTCCTGATCTCGTCAGGGCTCTCCTTCTCCCGGTGCACGGACACCTCGTTGCCGCGCTCGACATCGGCCCAGGTCGATGCCATCCACGCGGCGCCGCCGACGGCCACCACCATGGCCGTGGCGAACACCGTCAGGTCGCGCACGTGCGTTGCCATGGCATGCCCCCTCGCTGTCCCGCTGAGCGTAGGGGCGAGGTGTGTGCGCTCCGTGGACTCCTCCGGGTGGAACTGGTATCAGTGCCGTGTATCTGATGGATCGTCAGAGTCCCGCTCAGGGGAGGCAGTCGCCATGACCGAGCTCGTGGAACACGGACAGCTGTTCATCGGCGGGGAGTTGACCGACCCCCTGGGCAAGGACGTCATCGAGGTGATCTCGCCGCACACGGAAGAGGTCATCGGACGCGTGCCGCACGCCTCGCCGGCCGACGTCGACCGGGCGGTCGCGGTGGCGCGCAAGGCGTTCGACGAGGGGCCCTGGCCGCGGACGACCCTCGAGGAGCGGATCGAGGTCGTCACGCGGATCAAGGACGCCATAGCCGTGCGGCACGAGGAGATCGCCCGCGTGATCTCCTCCGAGAACGGCTCCCCGTACTCCTGGAGCGTCCTCGCGCAGGCGCTCGGCGCGATGATGGTGTGGGACTCGGCGATCACGGTCGCGCGCAACTTCACGTACGAGGAGACGCGCGACGGCGTGCTGGGGAAGATCCTCGTGCGGCGCGAGCCGGTCGGGGTCGTGGCCGCCGTCGTGCCCTGGAACGTCCCGCAGTTCGTCGCCGCCGCCAAGCTCGCGCCCGCGCTGCTGACCGGCTGCACGGTGATTCTCAAGCCGTCCCCGGAGTCGCCGCTCGACGCCTATCTCCTCGCCGAGATCGCGAAGGACGCCGGGCTGCCGGAGGGCGTGCTGTCCATCCTCCCGGCGGACCGCGAGGTGAGTGAGTACCTGGTCGGGCACCCGGGGATCGACAAGGTCTCCTTCACCGGGTCGGTGGCGGCGGGCAAGCGCGTCATGGAGGTCGCCGCCCGCAACCTCACCCGTGTGACGCTGGAGCTGGGCGGCAAGTCGGCGGCCGTGGTGCTGCCCGACGCGGACGTCGAGGCGACCGTCGCCGGTGTCGTCCCGGCGGCCTGGATGAACAACGGCCAGGCATGCGTGGCCCAGACCCGGATCCTGCTCCCGCGCTCCCGCTACGACGAGTTCGCCGAGGCCTTCGCCGCGGCGGCCGGCGCGCTGGTGGTCGGCGACCCGCTGGACCCGGCGACCCAGGTGGGCCCGCTGGTGGCGCAGCGCCAGCAGCGCAGGAACCTCGACTTCATCCGCATCGGACAGGAAGAGGGCGCGAAGATCCTGACCGGCGGCGGGCGCCCGGCGGGGCTGGAGAAGGGCTGGTACGTCGAGCCGACCCTCTTCGGGGACGTCGACAACTCGATGCGCATCGCCCGCGAGGAGATCTTCGGTCCGGTGATCTGCCTCCTGCCCTACGGCGACGAAGCCGAGGCCGTCAAGATCGCGAACGACTCCGACTACGGCCTGAGCGGCAGCGTCTGGACGGCCGACACCGCGCACGGCATCGACATCGCCCGTCAGGTCCGTACCGGCACCTACTCGGTGAACACCTTCAGCCTGGACATGCTGGGCCCGTTCGGCGGCTACAAGAGCTCCGGCCTGGGGCGGGAGTTCGGGCCCGAGGGGTACGGGGAGTATCTGGAGCACAAGATGATCCACCTGCCGGCCGGCTGGGAGGCGTAGGGATGGGCGACCGCTGGCACGTCGAGGTCGACCGGTCGGTGTGCATCGGCTCTGCCCAGTGCGTCCACCACGCCCCCGACGGCTTCAACCTCGACACCGCCCGCCAGTCCCATCCGGCCGACCCGGAGACCGACGCGAACGAGACGATTCTGGCGGCGGCGGAGAGCTGCCCGGTGGAGGCGATCGTGATCACGCTGCTGGGGAGCGGGGAGCCGGTGTTTCCGCCGGAGGAATAGCACCAGAAAATCCCTTTTCAGTGGGTTCATTTCCGGGCGAATGTTCTATTCTGGAAACCGGCCTACGGGACGAGTGAGGGAGTCCGAACCGGAGTAGCCGACTCTGGCGAGAAGCAGACGGTTTCCGCTGGGGCCGACATCGACGGTCCGGGCTGAGAGGCCGGAAGGCAGCAGTCGGGCCGGAAGGCGACCCCCAGCACCTGATCCGGACCATACCGGCGAAGGGAACCCGTCTCGTAGGTCCTTCATGCGTCCGGGGGTGCCGTCAGGTCGATCAGCCGGCACACCGTCTCGATGTCGATCTTCACCTGGGCGATCGAGGCACGGCCCGACAGCCAGGTGATCAGTGCCGAGTGCCAGGTGTGCTCGATGACGCGGACCGCGGAGAGCTGCTCGGGCGTCGGGTTCTCCAGACCCATCGCGTCCAGGATGATCACCGTGGTCTGCCTGGAGACCTGGTCGACCTCGGGGGAGACGCTGCGGTCGGCGAAGGTCAGGGCCCGCACCATGGCGTCGGCCAGGTGCGGCTCGCGCTGCAGGGCGCGGAAGGCCCGCATCAGGGTCTCCGCGACCCGCTCGGCAGCCGTCTCCCCCTGTGGCGGCTTCTTCCGCAGCGTGCCGTGCATGTGCTCCAACTGGTCCTGCATCGTGGCGACCAGCAGATGCACCTTGGACGGGAAGTAGCGGTACAGCGTGCCGAGCGCCACCTGCGAGGACTCCGCGACCTCGCGCATCTGCACCGCGTCGAAACCGCCCCGGCTGGCGAGCTGCGCACTGGCGTGCAGGATGCGCCGACGGCGGGCCTCCTGCCGCTCGGTGAGGGGCGGTGAGGCGGGGCTCGCGCTACTGACTTCCGCAGGCATGGATCCCGTTCCGTGACAGTCGGTGAGGGTGAGTGACCGGACAGAGCATGCCAGCGCCTGGGCCGTGGCGTGAATCACCTGATCCATCGCTCACAGCGGCGCTACCTGCCGGTAGATTCAGAGCCTCTTGAACGATCAAGTCTGAAACTTGTTCTAGATTAGCGTCCCGGCGTAATCTCGCGGGACAGTGCAGGGAGAAGGGGGCCCAGAGTGACCGCTGAGGCCAGGGAGGCCGGGTCCCCGACGGACCTTGCCGCCGACGGCGAGCGACCGCTCGACATCGCGCTTCTCACCTATAAAGGGAACCCGTTCTGCGGCGGCCAGGGCGTCTATGTCCGGCACCTCTCCCGCGAGCTGGCCCGCCTCGGGCACCGCGTCGAGGTCATCGGCTCCCAGCCCTACCCGGTGCTCGACGAGGGCGCGGAGTACGCCGGCCGGCTGAGCCTCACCGAGCTCCCCAGCCTCGACCTCTACCGCCAGCCCGACCCCTTCCGCACGCCGAAGCGTGACGAGTACCGCGACGGGGTCGACGCGCTCGAAGTGGCGACCATGTGGACCGGCGGGTTCCCCGAGCCGCTGACGTTCTCGCTCCGCGCCCGCCGCCATCTGCGCGCCCGGCGCGGCGAGTTCGACGTGGTGCACGACAACCAGACACTGGGGTACGGCCTGTTGGGCGACGTCGGCGCGCCCCTCGTCACCACCATCCACCACCCCATCACCGTGGACCGGCAGCTGGAGCTGGACGCGGCGGAGGGCTGGAAGCGGCGGATGTCCGTACGCCGCTGGTACGCCTTCACGCGCATGCAGAAGCGGGTCGCGCGCCGGCTGCCGTCGGTGCTGACCGTGTCGGGTACGTCCCGTGCGGAGATCGTCGACCATCTCGGCGTCCGGCAGGACCGTATCCACGTCGTGCACATCGGCGCGGACACGGACCTGTTCTCGCCGGATCCCTCGGTACGGCAGGTCCCGGGCCGCATCGTGACGACGTCCAGCGCCGATGTCCCGCTGAAGGGCCTGGTCTTCCTCGTCGAGGCCCTCGCCAAGGTCCGCACCGAGCACCCCGACGCCCACCTGGTCGTGGTCGGCAAGCGGCCCGAGGAGGGCCCGGTCGCGCAGGCCGTGGAGCGCTACGGCCTCGAAGGCGCCGTCGAGTTCGTCAAGGGCATCTCCGACGCGGAGCTCGTCGACCTGGTCCGCTCGGCGCAGGTGGCGTGTGTGCCGTCGCTCTACGAGGGCTTCTCCCTGCCGGCCGCCGAGGCCATGGCCACGGGGACGCCGCTCGTCGCCACGACCGGCGGGGCGATTCCCGAGGTCGCCGGCCGCGACGGCGAGACGTGTCTGGCGGTGCCGCCGGGTGACCCGGGCGCCCTGGCCGCCGGCCTGAGCCGCCTGCTCGGCGACCCCGAACTCCGTGACCGCCTGGGCGCGGCCGGACGCGACCGAGTCCTGCGCAACTTCACCTGGGCCAAGGCCGCGGAGGGGACGGTGTCCCGCTATCGCGAGGCCATAGCCCGCTCGGCGGGCCGCGACGGCCGCTCCGCAGCCGTCAGCAACAGCCGCTCCGCGGCGGCACGGGATGCCGAGCCCGCAAGCAGTGCCGGGGCAGGGAACCCTCCCGACGCCGCGCAGACCGACAATGCCGGACGTGCGACGGGGGTTGCCGCGGCGGGCGACACCCTGCCGGGGACCGAAGGCGCCGGCGATGACGCCGCGCGCGCCTCCGAGCCCGTCAGGGCCGGCGGAACCGCGCGCGTGCCCGAGGCCGTGACCGCGGGCAGCCCCACCCCCGCGACCGAACCCGCCTCCTCGGGCGGCGGCCCCGCCCGGGCGTCCGAAGGTGCTTCCCCCGGCACGGCCACCCGCGTGAGCGAAGCCGCTTCGGTCGGCCACGCCGCGCGCGTGTCCGAGGCCGCCCAGTGACCGTCGTGCATCCGCCCACCCACTCCCGCCACCTCAGCTGCTTCCCCTCCTCCAGCTGCTCCCTCCACCCCCACCCTTCCGACCGCGAAAGCAGGGCCACGTGCTGACCGTCGACTTCTCCCGGTTCCCGCTCGCCCCGGGGGACCGTGTTCTGGATCTCGGCTGTGGTGCCGGCCGGCACGCGTTCGAGTGTTATCGGCGCGGCGCCCAGGTCGTGGCGCTGGACCAGAACGCTGAGGAAATCCGCGAGGTCGCGAAGTGGTTCGCGGCGATGGAGGAGGCGGGGGAGGCCCCCGAAGGTGCCACCGCCACGGCGATGGAGGGTGACGCGCTCGCGCTGCCGTTCCCCGACGAGTCCTTCGACGTCGTGATCATCTCCGAGGTCATGGAGCACATCCCGGACGACAAGGGCGTACTCGCCGAGATGGTGCGGGTGTTGAAGCCCGGCGGGCGGATAGCCGTCACCGTGCCCCGCTACGGGCCCGAGAAGGTCTGCTGGACGCTCTCCGACGCGTACCACGAGGTCGAGGGCGGCCACATCCGCATCTACAAGGCGGACGAACTGCTCGCAAAGATCCGCGAGGCCGGCCTGAAGCCGTACGGCACGCATCACGCGCACGCGCTGCACTCGCCGTACTGGTGGCTGAAGTGCGCGTTCGGCGTCGACAACGACAAGGCGCTGCCGGTGCGGGCGTACCACAAGCTGCTGGTCTGGGACATCATGAAGAAACCGCTGGCCACCCGGGTCGCCGAACAGGCACTGAACCCGCTCATCGGCAAGAGCTTCGTGGCGTACGCGACCAAGCCGCACCTCCCCCGGGTGGACGCCAAGTGACGACTCCCCGGACAGAACACCTCGTCCTGCCCGGGGTCCTCACCGCCGAGCAGGCCGCCGCGACCGTCGCAGGGATCCTCGCCGTGCAGCGGGAGGACGGGGCGATCCCGTGGTTCCGCGGGCATCACCTCGACCCGTGGGACCACGTCGAGGCGGCGATGGCGCTGGACACGGCCGGCGAGCACGCCGCCGCCGAGCGGGCGTACACCTGGCTGGCCACGCACCAGAACGAGGACGGCTCGTGGTACGCCGCCTACCACGACGGGGCCCACGACGAGGTCACCGACCCCGGGCGCGAGACCAACTTCGTCGCCTACATAGCCGTAGGCGTCTGGCACCACTACCTCTCCACCGGCGACGACACGTTCCTGGACCGGATGTGGCCCTGCGTCTACGCGGCCATCGAGTTCGTCCTGAAGCTCCAGCAGCCGGGCGGACAGATCGGCTGGCGGCGCGACGACGACGGCACGGCGACGGCGGACGCGCTGCTGACCGGTTCGTCGTCGATCCACCACGCGCTGCGGTGCGCGCTCGCGATCGCCGAGCAGCGTGAAGAGCCGCAGCCGGACTGGGAGTTGGCGGCGGGTGCGCTACGGCACGCGATCCGTCGGCACCCGGAGCGGTTCCTGGACAAGAACCGGTACTCGATGGACTGGTACTACCCGGTGCTGGGCGGGGCGTTGACGGGCGCCGAGGCCAAGTCCCGCATGGAGGAAGGCTGGGACCGCTTCGTCGTGCCCGGACTCGGCGTGCGGTGCGTCGTGCCCAACCCGTGGGTGACGGGCGGCGAGTCGGCCGAACTCGCCCTGGCCCTGTGGGCGATGGGCGAGTCCGACCGGGCGCTGGACATCCTCCAGTCGATCCAGCACCTGCGGGACCCGGAGAGCGGCCTGTACTGGACGGGCTACGTCTTCGAGGATGCCGCCATCTGGCCGCTCGAACTCACCACGTGGACCGCCGGGTCGCTGTTGCTGGCCGTCGCCGCGCTGGGTGGGCATGACGCGACGTGCGCGGTGTTCGGTGGGGATCGCCTGCCGACCGGGCTGGACCCGGACTGCTGCGGCTGACGTCCGGGTCAGTGGCGGTGGACCCGGTTGGCGATGGCGTGACCCACGAACAGGTACACGACCGCCGCCAGGCCGTACCCCGCCACGACCCTCGCCCACTCCTCGTCGAAGGTGAACAGGTCGTGGGACCAACCCGCCAGCCAGCGGGCGGCGTCATGGACGAACTGGACGAAGTCGTTCGCCCGGTTGGCGTCCAGCAGGTACATCAGAATCCACATGCCCAGGATGAGGGCCATGACGTCAGCGACGATCGCTATGGCCGTGCCGGCCTGGTTGGAACCGTTGCGATATCTGGGGGACATGCCCTGCGGGTAGCCCGGGACGCGTGACTGAAACCCTTGACCAGAACTCGCGGTTGAAGACCCCGGCCGGAACCCGAACGGGTCCTCACGTTCAACCGCCGTTTCCCGCAAGGTCGTTCAGCCGTCATCGCGATCACCGACGATCCTGCCCCAGCCACGGGGGGAGACGCAGGTGCCCGCGAACAGACCCGCTTCCGAAGAGCCCCGCTTAGCCGTCACCAGACCCCCGCGCGTCCGCCCGCGCCGCAGCGTGCCGGCGCTCGCGCTGCCCGTCCCCATCGTCGGCCTGATCCTCCTCATGGTCACCGGGAACCTGCTGTTACCGCTGCGGCAGGTCGTCACCATCGAGGCGAAGATGGCCTCCAAGCGGGACTTCTTCCAGGACCCCGAGGTCGAGCGGCTGTTGATGAAGCACGGATTCCGCGTGCACATCACGAGCATGGGCTCCCGTGAGATCGCCAACCAGGACTTCGACGGATACGACGTCGTCTTCCCCTCCGGCCAGCCCGCGGCCGACCTGATCAGCCGCGAGCGCGCCGAGGCGAACCGCCCGGTGCTGCTGTACCGCCCGTTCGTCAGCCCCATCGTGCTGGCCACGTACCGGAGTTACGCCGAGGCACTCGTCGACGCGGACGTCGCCGAGGCGCAGCCGAACCCGGACGGCCGGCCGATGTACTACACGCTCGCAATGACCCCCTTCGTGAAACTCACCGAGGAGGGCAAGCGCTGGAGCGACATCGACATCGACCGGGAGGGAGTCCAGAACTCCAACAAGATCCTCGCCCAGACCTCCGACATCTGCGAGTCCAACTCCGCCGGTACCTACCTCGGCCTCGTCGCCTTCGTCGACAACGACAACGACGCCCCGGACGACGAGAAGGAGGCCGCCCGGGTCGCCCAGGAGATCAAGCCGCTCCTCGTCGAACAGGGCCTGCCGTCCTCCGAGCGGGCGGAAACGTATCTGTCGCCCGACGGGCAGAGCATCGCCCCGATCTCCGTGATCTACGAGCACCAGTTCCTCGCCCACCAGATCCGCCACCGGGCCGAGAAGGGCGCCCCGGACGACGAACGCGTCCTGCTCTACCCCTCCACCCGCTTCGTCACCGAACCCCAGCTCGTCGCCCTGACCGGCGACGGCGCCCGGCTCGGCGAACTCGTCGGCGAGGACCCCGAACTCCAGCACCGTGCCATGGAACTGGGCTTCCGCGCCCGCAACGGCAGCAGCGGCGGCACCACCGGCGACGAACTCACCGAGTTCCTCACGCGGCGGCAGATACCCGTGCCCACCACCTCGTCCGACGACACCCGGGCCGTGCTGCCCCCGCTGCCCCTCCTGGAACAGATGATCAAGACCGTCGGCGACTGCCCGGACCGGAAGGGCGACGTCCAGTGAGGCGCGGGGCAGGCCCGTTGGTGCCCTGTCTGGCGCTCTGCCTGACCCTCATGGCCGCCGTACTCACCGCCTGCTCGGGCGACGACGGCGACGAACCCGTCCGGCTGCGCGTACTCGCCAGTCCCGACCTGGCCGTACTCACCCCGCTCCTCGGCGGGTTGCAGGAGGAGACCGGCGTCGACCTCCGCCTGGACCTGCGGCCCGACGCCGAGACGAAGGCACCGGACCGCGACCGCTACGACCTCGCCTGGCTGTCCTCCGACCGCTATCTGCGGCTCACCGCCAGGAGCGCGGTCCAGGGACTGCAGCGCACGGCGACCATGACCTCCCCGGTGGTCGTCGGACTGCGGCCCGACGTGGCGCGCACACTCCGCGCGGAGGTGCCCGGCGGCCGGCTCACCTGGGCGGACATCGCGGACGCCGCCGCCACGGGCACCGTCCGCTTCGGGATGGCGGACCCCCGGCAGTCCGCCAGCGGGCTCGCCGCCCTGGTCGGCGTCGCCACGGCCGCGGCCGGCACCGGCGGGGCACTGCGCCCCGGCGACGTCTCCTGCGACCGGCTGCGGGGCTTCCGCTCCGGCCAGACCCTCACCGCGGACACCTCGCCGGCCCTCGTCGACACCTACGCCGACCACCAGGACGAGGCCAACGCCCTCATCACGTACGAGTCCGACCTGCTCGCCCTCAACGCCACCGACCGCCTCGACGACCGCCTGGAGGTCGTCCGCCCCGTGGACGGCATGGTCCTCGCGGACTTCCCCCTGCTCCTCCTCGACGCCTCCCACCGCGCCGCCTACACGAAGGTCACCGAGTGGCTCCAGCGCGACTCGGTGCAGCAGGAGATCATGCGGCGCACCCTGCGCCGCCCCGTCAGCACCACCGTCACCCGCGACCCGCAGCTGCGCGAGCCGGTCGGCAACGCGCTCTACTTCCCCGACCAACTCACGGTCATCCAAACCCTGTTGGCCGACTACGGCGACCCGAGCCGGCGCACCGCCAGTCAGGTCGTCTTCCTGCTCGACTTCTCCGGCTCCATGCGCGGCGACCGGATGGCCGCGCTCCGCAAGGCCTTCGCCGACCTGAGCGGCGCCGACGGCACGGCCTCCGGCAAGTTCACCCGCTTCCACCGGGGCGAGCGGCTGACGGTGGTCCGCTTCGGCGGCCGCGTCCTGGAGGAGAGGACGGTCACCGTCACCGGCCCGAAGGACCTGCGGACACTGGCCGACACCGTCGCCCGCGGCGGCTACGGCGACTCCACGGCCGTATGGTCCGCCCTCGACCACGGCTACCGCACCGCGGCCCGCGAGCTGGCGGACGACCCCGACCGTGCCGTCTCACTCGTCCTCATGACGGACGGCGAGAACAACGCCGGCATCGCCTACACGGAGTTCGTACGCCGCCACAGAGCCCTCCCGGCCCCCGTCCGCAGCGGTGTCCACACCTACCCCGTCCACTTCGGCGACGCCGACGCGGCAGAACTGCGGCGCGCGGCGGCGCGGACGGGCGGGCGGATGGTGGACGCCGCCGATTCCTCCCCTTCCTCCCTTTCCGAGGCGTTCAAGGAGATCCGTGGCTGTCACTGACGCACTGTGGTGGAGCATATGGTGGCCGTGGATGGCTCTCTGGCTGGCGACGGCCGCCGGTGCGGTGGCGCTGGTGGCGGTCCTGGTACGCCAGTCCCGCGAGCGGCGCCGCCGGATGCGCCGGTGGCAGTCCGCGTACAGCATCTGCCTGTACCTGGACGAGCAGTCCGTCATGGACCTCTACGAGATCGGCAACTACCGGTCCGCGCTGGAGGAGGCCGTGGAGCTGCGGACCAAGGTCGACACGAGCGTCGGCCTCTGGACGCGCTTCCTGGCCTGGCTGTTCCGCGCCAAGCGGGACGTCAGCCAGGAGACGTTCCGCAAGTTCGTCCGCAAGGACAAGCCCATCAACGTGATCGGCATGCTCATCGACGCCTTCGAACGCGCCGACGTCATCGTCCACGCCGACCTGCCCACGATGACCGTGGTCCCCAACCGCGTACTCGCCGACCGCCTCGGCGACGATCGCGAAGTCTCCCTGAGCCGCATCGGGGAGTTCGTCTCGGTGCGAGCGGAGTTCACGCGCGTACCGGACGTGCCGGAGGGCTTCGTCCTGCGCGCCGAGTACGGCGACGAGCAACCGCCCGTCCACATGCGCGTCGTGGCCTCCGGCAACGCCCGCCGCTCCATCCCCGCCGGCACGTTCACGGCCCGCTGCCTCGGCAAGATGACGGGCTGGCGCGAGGACACCCGGGAGGCGACGCTGGAGGCGCTGGCGATCTTCTGGTGACCCGCCCCGCGTCCGGGTCAGGAGTTGAGCTCGGCGAGCACCCGCAGCGTGTGTGGATCGGGGGAGAGGACGAGCAGATCGGTCACCGGCCCCTTGCGCCACAACTCCAACCGCTCGGCGATGCGTTCACGGGGCCCGACGAGGGAGATCTCGTCGGCGAAGGCGTCGGGCACGGCGAGTACGGCCTCCTGCCTGCGCCCGCCGAGGAACAGCTCCTGGATCCGCCGGGCCTCCTCCTCGTACCCCATCCGCGCCATGAGGTCGGCGTGGAAGTTCCGGACCGCGTGGCCCATACCGCCGATGTAGAAGCCGAGCATGGCCTTGACGGGGAGCAGTCCTTCGGAGACGTCGTCGCAGACCTGCACGCGGGCCAGGGGAGCGACGAGGAAGCCGTCGGGAAGCTCGGAGACCGCCTCGCCGTACACGTCCGGCCTGCTCGGCGACCAGTACAACGGCAGCCAGCCGTCGGCGATGCGAACGGTCTGGGCGACGTTCTTCGGCCCCTCGGCGCCGAGGAGCACGGGCAGATCCGGGCGCAGGGGATGGGTGATCGGCTTCAGCGCCTTGCCGATGCCGGTGGCGTCCGGACCGCGGTACGGATGGGAGTGAAAACGTCCGTCGAGCTCCACGGGCGCCTCACGCCGCAGAACTTGCCGTACGACGTCCACATACTCCCGCGTCGCGGTCAACGGCGACTTCGGGAACGGCCGCCCGTACCACCCCTCCACCACCTGCGGTCCTGACAGACCGAGCCCCAGCATCATGCGGCCGCCGGAGAGATGGTCGAGGGTGAGCGCGTGCATCGCGGTGGTCGTGGGGGAGCGAGCGGCCATCTGGGCAACGGCCGTACCGAGCCTGATCCTTGAGGTCTGCGCGGCGATCCAGGTCAGCGGTGTGAAGGCGTCGGAGCCCCAGGACTCCGCGGTCCACACGGAGTCGTAGCCGAGCCGCTCGGCCTCCTGGGCGAGGGGTACGTGGTCCGCGGAGGGGCCGCGGCCCCAGTAACCGAGTGCGAGCCCGAGCCGCATGTCCGCCTCCTGACGGTACGTCAGATCTGCCTGCAGGCTTGCGACTGTACGACGACGGCCCCTCACCGGGAAGGGTGAGGGGCCGTACGGGACGGTCAGGGGCTCAGCCGCGCTGAATACCCGAGGTGTCCTGCAGCACGCCACGGCGGCCGTCCTGCGTCTGCGCGACCAGGGCGGCGCCACGCTGCTCGACGGCCAGGTACCAGGTGCCCGGCGCGAGTTCGGCGATCGGGGTCGGCGAGCCGTCCTCCCCGAACAGGGGGCGCGGCACGGGCACGGCGAACCAGAACGGGGAGAAGTCCCCGGCGGGCGCCGGCGCGGGAGCCTGCGGCTGCCCACCCCCGAAGGGCTGCCCGGCCTGAGGCTGCCCACCGTACGGCTGCTGCCCCTGCGGGGCCCCCGGGTAGCCGTAACCACCCTGCGGCTGACCGCCGTAGGGCTGGGGGGCGGCGGGACGGGGGGCCGGAAGTAGGGCTGCCTGGAGGGCGGGGACGAGGGGGGTGGCGATGGCGCCGCCGGCGAGGGCCAGGGTGGCGATCAGACCGAGGATGAGACCGACGCCCGTGCTCTCCGCGTCGATCGTCCACCACAACAGCGACCAGGCGGCCGCCACGGTCAGGCCGACACCGAGGGGGCCCAACTCAAGGCCGGCGACCTTGCGCGGCTGCGGGAGCAGGTGGGCGACCACGATGAGTGCGGCGCCGATCACGCCGGTCATGTACGTACCGAGCCCGAGGCCGATGCTCACGTCCCAGGCGTTCGGAACATTGACGTTCTCGCAATAGGCCTCAGGGCCGTCGCAGCTGGCAACGCCGAGGAAAGACGCGATGAACAGCAATACCGCTGCTCCGATCACCACGCCGTCGCCTCGAGTGAGGGAGCGGATATTCACTTCAGGTCCTTCGTCAGTCGTCTCAACATCGGTATCGCTGGAGGCGTCGCTGTCACCATGTCGCCGTCAGGCCCCTGAGTGAAGCGCGGGGGTGGCCCCTCATCGTAGGAATGACCTTATCGTCCGACCGACGAGGGTGTCCGCCGGGATCAACCCGTGGACCATTACCCGCGCAGGAAACTCACGATTCCCTCAGAGATCCCTTGCGCCGCCTTCTGTCGCCACGCGCCACTGGTGAGCAACGCCGCGTCCTTGGTATCGCGCATGTTGCCGCACTCGATGAACACCTTGGGAACCGTTGACAGATTGAGACCGCCGAGGTCCTTACGCGTGACGAGGCCGGTGCCGTCACCGATGTAGTTGGAGGGGGCGTTGCCCGTGACGCGGACGAAGGAGCCGGCGATGCGTTCGCCGAGGGCGCGGGAGGGGGCGACGATGGGGCCCGTGTCGGCGGCGCCCGCGTCGACCTTGCCGGGGAGGATGACGTGGAAGCCGCGCCGGCCTGCGCCGGCGCCGTCCGCGTGGATGGAGACGACCGCGTCGGCGTCCGCCTTGTTGCCGATCTGGGCGCGCTCGTCGACGCAGGGACCCCACGACCGGTCGCCGTCCTGCGTGAACTTGACCGTGGCGCCCTGCTTCTGGAGCAGCGTGCGCATGCGGTGGGCGACGTCCAGGGTGAACTTGGCTTCGGTGTAGCCGTCGTTGGTGGATGTACCCGTGGTGTCGCACTCCTTCCAGTTCGTGCCGATATTCACCTTGCGGTTGATTTCGGCGGTGTGCTGGAAGTTGTTCGGGTTGTGGCCGGGGTCGATGACGACGACCTTGCCCTGGAGGGGGCCGGAAGCGGACGTGGAGTCCGCGGTGGGGGTCGGGCCCGGCGGCTTGTCATCGTTCGTGGAGGAGGCCGTCGGGGCCGAGTCCGACGCGGGTGAGGACGGCCGTACGGCAGCGGTGCCGGAGCCGTCTCCGTCGCCGGGGCCGCCCACGGCCTCGTACATCACCCATCCGAGCAGTGCCCCCGGCACCAGCGCGGCGACCGCGACGGTCAGGGTTCGGCGGCGGTTACGGCGGGGCTGGGGAGGATCGAAGTCCGGACCTACGTACGACACGCCTGACACCTTACGGGCCGAGGATGGCCTTCGCCGGGAGGCACGGTCGGGCGGCGTCGGGGATCAAACGCCCGTGCCCGTCCGCTTCAGCACCCGCAGCGACTCCGTCACGGACACCTCCGTGAACGCCCCGGACTCCAGCGCCCTCAGATACACCCGGTACGGCGCCTGCCCGGTGAACTCGTCCTCCGGGTCCGGGAACACGTCGTGAATGACCAGCAGGCCGCCCTCGGCCACGTGCGGGGCCCAGCCCTCGTAGTCGGCGGTGGCGTGCTCGTCGGTGTGGCCGCCGTCGATGAAGGCGAGGCCGAGGGGGGAGGTCCAGATCTTCGCGACCTGCGGGGAGCGGCCGACGAGGGCGACCACGTGTTCCTCCAGGCCGGCCCGGCGCAGGGTCCTGCGGAACGTCGGCAGCGTGTCCATCAGGCCGATCTCGGGGTCGACCGTCTCCGGGTCGTGGTACTCCCAGCCCGGCTGCTGCTCCTCGCTGCCGCGGTGGTGGTCGACTGTGAGGGCGGTCACGCCGGCCTCACGGGCGGCGTCGGCGAGCAGGATCGTGGAGCGGCCGCAGTAGGTGCCGACCTCCAGGAGGGGGAGGCCGAGGCGGCCGGCCTCGACTGCCGCCGCGTACAGCGCGCGCCCCTCGCCCGTGGGCATGAAGCCCTTCGCCGCCTCGAACGCGGCCAGGATCTCGGGCTTGGGGGCTGGGGGCATCGCGGGGCCTTCCGGTCGTGGGTGCGGCGAGGCGCCCCATGCTGCCGTACCCCCTGGTCGGCGGGCGACAGGGGGTACGGCGATACGGCGGGGTGGATCAGGGCGCGTCGGAGATGTCGAGCCTGTTCACCTTGATCCTTCATAGACATGACATCGAGTCATCTCTCCGTTTCCGTTGCCGCATGGCTGTGCAGGACGGATCTCCGCACATGCGACGGATCTTGAGTTTTGTTGTGTGCATGAGGGCACCGAGTGACAAGCCGATGCGGACGGGTTGACATGGCGGGGAACGGTCGGCCAAGGGTGCACAGCCTGGCGGCAAATTTCCGTCGGGTGTTCGACGGCTCCCGGCGCGCAAAGACGCCGTACCCCCTGCCGGTTGGCGGCACGGGGCACGGCGTCGGAGAGGTGAGGAGCGAGAAGCGCGGCGGGTTACGCCGAGACCGTCTCCTCCGGCAGCGACAGGTCCAGGTCCACCGGGCTGTCGTCGCCCGCGTGCGTCGCCGACGAGGCGAGCGGGGCGTGGCCGTCGGCTCGGGCGGCCAGGACGTAGGGGCCCTGGGCGGGGACGGTCAGCGCGTAGGTGCCGTCGTCCGCGGAGAGGGTCACGCCTGCCTGGCGGCCCCGGCGGTCGATCAGGGTCACCTTGGCGCGGGCCACCGGGGCGCCCTCGGCGTCCAGGACGCGGCCGCGGAAGCCGCGCAGGGCCTCCTCGGCGCGTTCCAGGTTGGCGTCCTCCTCGCTGCTGGCGCGCAGCTGCGGGTGGGCGGCGGCCGGGCGCTGCTTCGGGAGGAAGAGGGCCAGCAGGAGGCCGACGGCGACGGCGGCGGTCGCGATCAGGAAGGAGACGCGGAAGCCGTGCATGGTCGGGATCTCGATGCCGCCGACGTCGTTCGCGGTGTTGGCCAGCACCATGCCGATGACGGCGCTGGAGACCGACGTGCCGATGGAACGCATCAGTGTGTTGAGGCCGTTCGCCGCGCCCGTCTCCGAGGCCGGGACCGCGCCGATGATCAGGGCGGGGAGGGAGGAGTAGGCGAGGCCGATGCCCGCGCCGAGGATCACCGCGATGACGAGGCTCTGCCAGGCGGCGCTCATCAGGCCGAGGCCGGCGCCGTAGCCGATGGCGATGATCAGCATGCCGAGGATCAGGGTGGTCTTGGGGCCGTACTTCGCCGAGAGGCGGGCGTAGACCGGCGCCGTGAACATCATCGTCAGGCCCAGCGGGGCCACCAGCAGACCCGCGACGACCATGGACTGGCCGAGGCCGTAGCCGGTCTCCTTCGGTAGCTGGAGCAGCTGGGGGAGGACCAGGGAGACGACGTAGAAGCTGACGCCGACCATGATCGAGGCGAGGTTGGTGAAGAGGACGGCCGGGCGGGCCGTGGTGCGCAGGTCGACCAGCGGGGCCTTCGTGCGCAGCTCGTAGACACCCCAGAGGAGGAGGACGGCGGCCGAGGCGCCGAACATGCCGAGCGTGGTGGCGGACGTCCAGCCCCAGTCGCTGCCCTTGGTGATGGGGAGGAGGAAGAGGACGAGACCCACGGAGAGACCGAGGGCGCCGACGTAGTCGAAGGAGCCCTCCGCGCGGAGCTTGGACTCCGGTACGACGACGAGGGTGAGGACGATGGCGAGGACGCCGAGACCGGCGGCGCCGTAGAAGAGGGCGTGCCAGTTCGCGTGCTGGGCGACCAGGGCCGCGGCGGGCAGCGCCAGACCGCCGCCGACGCCGATCGAGGAGCTCATCAGGGCCATGGCCGAGCCGAGCTTCTCGCGGGGCAGCATGTCGCGCATCAGGCCGATGCCGAGCGGGATCGCGCCCATCGCGAAGCCCTGCAGGGTGCGTCCGACGATCATGGGGAGGAGGGTGCTGGTGAACGCGCTGATCAGTGCGCCGACCACCATCACGGACAGGCTGGCTATGAGCATGCGCCGCTTGCCGTAGAGGTCACCGAGGCGGCCCATGATCGGCGTGGCGACGGCGCCCGAGAGGAGCGTCGAGGTCAGGACCCAGGTGGCGTTGCTGGGCGCGGTGCTCAGCAGCTGCGGCAGGTCCTTGATGACGGGGACGAGCAGGGTCTGCATTACCGCGACAACGATGCCCGCGAAGGCGAGGACCGGGACGAGGGGGCCGGTCGCTCCGCCGGTGGGCTTTTCGGTCGTCGTTTGTGTCATGTGTATCCCGAACTCCGTGTGCCTGGGCAACTATTCCGATGCTTTGGGTCACTAACGAAATCTTGACCTTCTCTTGGGGAACGGGGGCGGTGGCCGGTGGGCGCGGCGGAGGGCGTAGGCCGCCCAGGTCGTCGGCCTAGGGCGAATTCCCGATGCCAGGAGCGTTGGTCGTTGAGAGCATGACAGGCATGCTCGAAGCCGCCGACGTCACCCGTGCCCCCCGCCGTACCGCGCCGCCCACCTGGCTGGTGGTGGCGCTCGCCTGTGCGGGGCAGTTCCTGGTCGTGCTCGACGTGTCCGTCGTGAACGTGGCACTGCCCTCGATGCGGGCCGACCTGGGGATGAGCGCCCAGGGACTGCAGTGGGTGGTGAACGCGTACGCCATCGCCTTCGCGGGGTTCATGCTGCTCGGCGGACGGGCCGGGGACCTGTACGGCCGTAAGCGGATGTTCCTCGTCGGCCTCGGCGTGTTCACCCTGGCCTCGCTGGCCGGCGGGCTGGCCCAGCAGGAGTGGCAGCTGCTGGCCGCGCGGGCCGTGCAGGGGCTGGGCGCTGCGGTGCTGGCGCCCTCGACGCTGACGATCCTCACGGCGGCGGTGCCGGAGGGGGCGGCCCGGGCGCGGGCCATAGGCACGTGGACCGCCGTCGGAGCGGGCGGTGGTGCGGCGGGCGGACTCGTCGGCGGGCTGCTGGTGGAAGCACTGTCGTGGCGCTGGGTCCTGCTGATCAACGTGCCGGTGGGCGCGGTCGTGCTGGCCGGTTCCGTGCTGTGGCTCGCGGAGAGCCGGGCCGGGGACCGGCGGCGGCTGGATCTGCCGGGGGCGGTGCTGGTGACGGCGGGGCTGGCGACGCTGGCGTACGGCATCTCGCAGACGGAGGCCTCCGGCTGGACGGCGGCGGCCACGGTCGTGCCCCTGCTCGCCGGGCTCGCCCTGATCGGCGTCTTCCTCGTCGTGGAGTCGCGTACGGCGGCGCCGCTGATGCCGCTCGGGCTGCTGCGGGTGCGGGCGGTGTCGTCGGCGAACGCGGCGATGTTCCTGTGCGGGTCGGCGATGTTCTGCATGTGGTACTTCATGACGCTGTACGCGCAGAACGTGCTCGGCTACATGCCGCTGGAAGCCGGCCTGGCGCTGGTGCCGAGCTCGCTGGCCGTGATCCTCGGCTCCAAGCTGGCGCCGGTGCTCATGCGGTGGTTCGCCCCGCGCACCGTCGCGGTCGGCGGGACGCTCGTGGCGGTCGTCGGCTTCGGCTGGCAGTCGACGCTGAGCGTGGACGGCGCGTACCTGACCTCGATCATGGTGCCGGGCATCCTGATGATGCTCGGCGCGGGTCTGGCGGCGACACCCCTCGCGACCCTGGCCACGTCCGGGGCGGAGCCGGGGGAGGCCGGCCTGGTCTCGGGTCTCGTCAACACCTCCCGCACGATGGGCGGCTCACTGGGCCTCGCGATCCTGTCGACGCTGGCGGCGGCCCGCTCGGGCGGCAGCGATACGCCGGCGGCGCTGACGGAGGGGTATGCGCTGGCGTTCCGGACGGGGGCGGCGGTGCTGGCCGGGGGCGTGGTGCTGATGGTGGTCTGGCTGCCTCGTCGGGGCGGCGGGCGGCACTGAACAGCCCTACAACCACCCCTGCTGCCGAGCCTCCCGCAACGCCTCCATCCGGTTGCGCGCACCCGTCTTGCCGATCGCGGAGGACAGGTAGTTGCGGACCGTCGACTCGGAGAGGTGGAGCCGGGTCGCGATGTCGGCGACCGTGGCGCCGTCCGTCGAGGCGTTGAGGACGTCGCGTTCGCGGGCGGTGAGGGGGTTGGGGCCGGCGCTCAGGGCGGCCGCGGCGAGGGCCGGGTCGATCACCGTCTCGCCGGTCAGTACGCGGCGGACGGCGGCCGCCAGTTCCTCCACGGGGCCGTCCTTGACCAGGAAGCCTGCGGCGCCCGCCTCCATGGCCCGGCGCAGGTAGCCGGGGCGGCCGAAGGTCGTCAGGATCAGCACCCGGCAGTCGGGGACCTGGTCGCGCAGCTCGGCCGCGGCGTCCAGCCCGCTGAGGCCCGGGAGTTCGATGTCGAGGAGGGCCACGTCCGGGCGGTGGGTGAGGGCGGCGTCCACGATCACGTCCCCGGTCCCCACCTGCGCGACGACCTCGATGTCCGGCTCCATCCCGAGCAGTAAAGCGAGCGCCCCGCGCATCATGCCCTGGTCCTCCGCGAGCAGCACCCGGATGGACTTGGCGGGCCGGTGATCCCGCGGCATCTCGTTCACGGGGCAAGAGTAGGGCGCACGGGGCTCGGCGGACCGTCCCCGGTCAGCACGAAAAGTGCCCGGCTGCCCCGGTATGGATCCTGTGCGTGGTGCCGGTCCTCCGCCACGCCTGTCCCGTTCCGGCCCGCCGACCTGGGCCACGGGTGCGCTCGCCGCCGCCAACGCCGGCAACCGGCCACGCAGCCGCTGCCCGGCACTGCCCCGCTTCCCCCAGGGGGCACAGTTCGCAGCGCGGTGCTGCCGCGCTTCCCGGGGGGCACCGTGCCGCGTGTTCAGCCGCCAGGAACCAACTCCGTTCCGCCATCGACAGGGTCGGCAACCGGTCGCGCCCCGTCGGCGCAGCCGCACCTGGCGCGGTTCCTGCCCCTCCCTGGCGGCGCAGCCGCTGCCCGGCACGGTCCCGCGCCTCCGTGGGGCGGTCACCGGGCCGCCTGTTCAGCCCGCTGGAACCAACTCCCGTTCCGCCACCGACAGACGCGGCAACCGGTCGCGCCTCGGCGGCGCGGCCCCGCCCGGCACAACCCTGCTCTTCCCAGCGGCGCAGCCGCGCCCGGCGCGGTTCCTGCCCTTCCCCGACGGCGCAGCCCCTGCCCGGCACCACCCGCTCCCCCCGGCGGCATAGCCGCAGCCCGGTACCGCCGCGCCTCCCCCCGGCGGCACAGCCGCAGCCCGGTACCCCCCGCCCCCCGGCGGCACAGCCGCAACCCGCACCGCCCCGCCCCCGGGCGAGGGCGCCGCTCCGCCCGCTCAACCCGCAGCAACCAACTCCCGTTCCGCCACCGGCAGTTCCGCCCGCACCAGGAACCCTTGACGCGGCCCCGGCCCCGCAGTCAGCGTGCCCCCGGCTGCGGAGAGGCGTTCGGTCAGCCCCCGCAGTCCCGTACCGCCGATGCCCTCCCGGGGCGTCGGCAAGGGCGTGCCGGAGCCGTCGTCGGTCACCGTCACGTGGACGCGCTCCACATCGCCCGAGACCGTGATCTCGCAGCGGGCCGCGCCACTGTGCCGCAGGACGTTGGTGACCGCTTCTCGCACCACCCACCCCAGGAGGACCTCCGTCTGCTGGGGGAGGGGAGGGCCGGACTGGTGGAACGCCGGGGTGATCCCCGCCGCCGCCAGGGCCGAGTGGGCGCGGTCCAGTTCCGTGGCCAGGCTGCCCCTGCGGTAGCCGGTCACCGCCTCGCGGATCTCCGTGAGCGCCTGCCGGCCCACGGACTCGATGTCGGCGACCTGGGCCACGGCCGCGTCCACGTCCCGTACGGCCAGCCGCCGCGCCGCCTCCGACTTCACCACGATCACGGAGAGGGTGTGACCGAGCAGGTCGTGCAGATCGCGGGAGAAGCGCACGCGTTCCTCCTCGACCGCGCGCCGGGCCAGCTCCTCGCGGGCGGCGCGCAGCTCCCGTACCGCCTCGGACAGGGACAGGATCGCCGCCGTCACGATCGTCGAGATCCAGGTGGCGTACGCGATGTCGAGGCCGCCCCAGCCGTCCTGTACGAAGGCGACCACGCCGGAGAGCACGGTCACCGCCGCCCCGGTCAGGCGCAGCCGCGGCATCCGTACGACCGCGCCCGTCGCGAGGCCGAGCAGTGGGAAGAACAGCAGCCAGCTGCCGCCGTAGCCGAGGCCGAGTCCGCAGGTCACCGCCGCCAGCAGGCCCAGCGCCAGCTGCGTGGAGCGGGCCTCGCGCTTCTCCTTCACGAAGGCGCGGAACGACACGTAGATGTAGAGCGAGTTGAAGGTGAGCAGCCCCAGGCCGCCGATCCACGGGTTGGGTGTCTCCCCCTGGAAGAGGTTCGAGAAGGAGCCCATCCCCAGCAGCAGCCAGGGCAGCAGGGCGAAGCCGGTCGGGTGCGGGCCCGGGGTGTCGGGGAGCCGTCCGGCCCTCAGCGGAGTAGGTGTGCACGACACCTTGCGCGTCCAGGACATGTCCCGTCCCCCGTTCGTCGGTTCCGTCCCCAGTGTCATGGCTCAGACGCTACGGATCGAGGCCCGCGCACGGCAGGGCCGGTTGTCAGCACTCCGCCAGGACAAAAGTCACGGCCCCACTGAGCGGAAGGACACGACACCGGATCTGATGCCGCGTCAGGAGCCTTCACAACTGCGGAACGCTCGGCTATACAGAGGGCGCCGGACTGGAACGCGTTCTAGAACGGCCCGTGACGACCTCGGTGCGGCCGACGGTGCGGACGGCCGTACCGGGGTCTTGACTCCGCCACCTTCAGGAGCCGTATGCCCATCGACGCAGCCAAGGCCCTCGCCGCCGAGCCACGGACCGGCGAGATCTCCTGGAACTCCAAGGACGTCCAGCTCTACCACCTCGGCATCGGCGCCGCTGCCAATCCCGACCGGCGCAGCCCCGCCACCGACCCCGACGAACTGCGCTACACCCTGGAGTCCCGGCTGCACGTGCTGCCCAGCTTCGCCACCGTCGCGGGCTCCGGCTCGCCCGGAGTGATCAGCGGACTGTCCATGCCGGGCATCGAGGTCGACCTCGCCCGCGTCCTGCACGGCGGCCAGAGTCTCGTGATCCACCGGCCCATCCCGGCGGCGGGCACCGCCACCGCGACCAACCGGATCGCCGCCCTGTACGACAAGGTCAAGGCGGCCGTGCTGGTGCTGCGTACCGAAGTCGCGGACGCCGAGGGCCCGTTGTGGACCAACGACGCCCAGATCTTCATCCGCGGCGAGGGCGGCTGGGGCGGCGACCGCGGTCCCTCCGCCCGTCTCGGACCCCCCATCGGCGATCCCGAGCGCACCGTCGAGCGGCCGATCCGCGAGGACCAGGCCCTGCTGTACCGCCTCTCCGGCGACTGGAACCCGCTGCACGCCGACCCGGAGTTCGCCAAGGTCGCCGGCTTCGAGCGGCCCATCCTGCACGGCCTGTGCACCTACGGCATGACCCTCAAGGCGGTCGTCGACACGCTGCTCGGCGGGGACGTGACCCGGGTGCGGTCCTACGACACCCGGTTCGCCGGGGTCGTGTATCCGGGGGAGACCCTGCGCATCCGCATGTGGCCCGGTGCGGGCACCGTCCGCGTGGCCGTGAGCGCCGTCGAGCGGGACGACGCGCCCGTCCTCGCCGACACAGTCGTCGAACACACCTGAGTCAAGAACGCCGTACGAGGGGAGCCGCACCATGCGCGCAGCCGTACTGCACGAGATCGGCCAGGACAAGCTGGAGGTCCTCGACGACGTCGAGGCGGTGGGCTTCGGACCCGGGAGGGTGAGGGTCCGGGTGCGGGCCACCGGGCTGTGTCACTCCGACCTGTCCGCGATGGCGGGGGTGCTGCCCCAGCCGGCGCCCTTCGTGCCCGGTCACGAGGGAGCGGGCGAGATCCTCGAGGTCGGGGAGGCCGTCACCCACCTCAAGCCCGGCGACCGGGTCGTCGTCTGCTGGCTGCCCGCCTGCGGCGCCTGCCCCGCCTGCAAGCGCGGTCAGACCGAGCTGTGCCTGGCCGGGTTCATGAACGCCGGCACCCCCAACTTCAAGCGCCCCGGCGGTGACGTCTTCGGCTTCGCCGGCACCGGCACCTTCGCCGAGGAGGTCGTCGTCGACGCCGGCTGCGCGGTGCCGATCCCCGACGACGTGCCCTTCGACATCGCCGCCCTCATCGGCTGCGGGGTGACCACGGGACTCGGCGCCGCCCTCAACACGGCCGACGTGGAGGCCGGTTCGTCGGTCGCCGTCATCGGCTGCGGGGGCGTCGGCATCTCCGCGATCCAGGGGGCGCGGCTCAAGGGCGCCGCCGAGATCGTGGCCGTCGACCCGGTCGCCTCGCGCCGCGAGTCCGCGCTCAGGTTCGGCGCCACCAGGGCCGTCTCGCCGGACGAGCTGGCCGACGCCAAGCAGCAGGTCACCGCCGGCGAGGGTTTCGACTACGTCTTCGAGGTCGTCGGCAAGTCCGCCACCGCCCGCACGGCGTACGAGTACACCCGGCGCGGCGGCACGCTCGTCGTCGTCGGCGCGGGCGCCATGGACGACTTCCTCCAGCTCAACATGTTCGAGCTGTTCTTCGATGAGAAGCGGATCCTGCCGTCCATGTACGGCGGTGGGGACGTCCTGCGCTCCTACGAGCGGACGATCGCCCTGTGGCGGGCGGGCCGGATCGACCTCGCGGGCCTGATCACCCACCGGGTGCCGCTGGCCGACATCAACGAGGCCCTGGATCAGATGCGGACGGGCACGGCACTGCGTACGTGCATAGAGATCTGACGACCGCGCTTCCTGACCGACCCCGCTTCCTGACGGCCACGCCTCTCTAGGAGCCCGATGTCACTGCCACTCGAAGGACTGTCCGCGATCGTCACCGGCGCCGGACGCGGCCTGGGCCGGGCCGAGGCGCTCGAACTCGCCCGGCTCGGCGCGGCCGTCGTCGTCAACGACTACGGGCAGCCCGGCCGGGACGGCTCCGGCGAGGCGTCCGCCACGCCCGCCGAGGAGGTCGCCGCCGAGATCCGTGCCGCGGGCGGCACGGCATTCGCCCACACCGGGGACGTCGCCGACTTCCAGCAGGCGGGCGCGCTGGTCGAGTTGGCCGTCAGGGAGTTCGGCAAGCTGGACATCCTGGTCAACAACGCCGGCATCCTGCGCGACCGCATGGTCTTCTCCATGGCGGAGGCGGAGTGGGACTCGGTGATCCGGGTCCACCTCAAGGGCCACTTCAACACCATCCGCTTCGCCGCCGCACACTGGCGCGAGCGGTCCAAGGCGGACGGAGGGCCGGTGTACGGCCGGGTCGTGAACACGTCCTCGGAGGCCTTCCTCGCCGGATCCGCCGGACAGCCCAACTATGCGGCCGCGAAGGGCGGAATCGTCGGACTGACCACCTCCACGGCCCTCGCGCTCGCCAAGTACGGCGTGACCGCCAACGCCATCTGCCCGCGCGCCCGGACCCGCATGACCGAGGACGTCTTCGCGGGCCTCGACCGGCCCGAGGACGGCCTGGACCCGCTCGCCCCCGAGCATGTCGCCCCGCTCGTCGGCTACCTGGCCTCCCCGGCCGCCGCCCGGATCAACGGCCAGTTGCTCGTCGTGCACGGCGGCATGGTGGCGGTCGTCGAACGGCCACGGGTGGCCGCGAAGTTCGACAGCAAGCAGGAGACGTTCACCTACGACGAGCTGGCCGCGCTGCTCACCCCGCACTACGCGGAGCTGCCGGAGGGTGAGACGTTCGGGGCGGTGGAGGTGCTGGGGCTGAAACGGGCATAGCCGGGCGGGGCGCAGGAACGGGAACGGCCCCGACCTTCGCGGTGAAGGGCGGGGCCGTGCGGAGTCGGCGTCAGGCTGCCGTCTCGGTTTCCTCAGCCGGCTTGCGGTGACGGCCGCGGGGGGCCGTCTCGCCGTCCTGGGCGGACACCGGACCCCGGTGCCTGCCGTGACCGGTGTCCTTCTGAACGTCGTGAACGTCGGCCGGCCCCGGCTGGGTCGTGCTGGCGTTGCTCATCGGAAAACTCACCCCGTCAACATGATCTTTTGCTCACAGCCGGGCGAGTTTAACCAACCCCCCAGGGGCCGAATCCAGGCGGCCACGCCAACCGCCACTACTTCGTTACAAGACCGCCCAACGGGGCTTGCTGCAACGGCACGGGACGGGCCGCGACGGGAGCCGGAGGGTCCGTTTCCGAAGGCTCGCGCGCTGCCGAATCCGGCGTCCCGGAGGCCGAGTTCGAGGACGGCGCCCCCGACGAAGGCACCTCCACCCGAGCCACCCCGCACCGCACCTCCTCGGTGGCATACGGCAGTTGCAGCACCCCGTCCCGCGTCCACAACCCGGCACCCGCCAACCACCCCTCGGGTGCCGGAAGATGACGTACCCGCCGTTCGGTGGGCCGCCACACCCCGACCCAACTTCCGACCGGCCCGTCGACCCGCAACGCCACCCCGCAGCTCTCCGGCGTCAGCACCTGCCCCGGCTGGATCGCGAACGGCGTCACCCCGCAGGCGGGCATCCGCAGGCACTCCGGGAAGCGCACCGGCAGCGTGCTGCCCAATACGCCCCAGCCCAATCGTTCCTGCCCCGGCGAGGCCGCGTCCGAGCCGATCATCAGCAGCCCGCTGTCCGGGTCGGCGAGCAGCAACCGGTCGTCGCTGTCGTCCGCGATCTGCAACAGCGGTGACACCTCGCCGCCCCGCTCCAGGTCGACCACGACGGCCTTCGTACGGCCCCCCGGCTCCGGGTCGAGACGGTCGAGGGCCAGCATCCGCCCGCCCCGGTCCAGCCACACCCCGCCCGAGCAGCGCCCCGGGACCTCCGCGAGCTGCTCCGGCCCGAACGTGCCGCCCGCCACCAGCCACACCGCGCTGGAGTGCCGGCCCACCGCGAGGGCGTACGCCCTGCCGCCGCCCGGTGCCGGGGGCAGCAGCCGCAGCCGGGTCTGCTCCGGCGGGCACTGGACCGCGCCGAGCAGCAGCTCGCCGGTGCCGGGACCGGTCGGGTACAGCAGCGAGAAGATGTGCCGTCCGTCGGTCGGTCGGCAGATCAGGACCCGCCCGTCGCCCATCGGCTGCACCTCGGTGCCGGGCTCCTCCGGCTGGTGGGCGGGCAGCGGCACGGCGTAGGGCTCGGGGCCGTCCAGGGTCCAGCGCTCCGGGAACCAGCAGTCGCCGGCCGGCGCGAGGCGGGCCGCGTAGGAACCGTCCGCCGTGATGGTGCATTCCGCACGAGGCGCGTCGCCGTCCTCGTGCTCCGCCGCGGGCTCGATCGCACAGGCCGTCATGGTCCGGTCACCTCCGGTGACGAAGCTAGTTTTCGCACGCACAGGCGTGGGACAGCCGGGTTCCGCTTCACACAAAGGGATGGCCCAGGAACGATTCGCCTGAGGAAACGGGGGTGCTTGTGCTGAGCGGGGTCAGGGGTGACCGGAGGGTGACCCCCGGACGGCCTCGAGTCGGCCGGGGCGTGGGCCGCGGGAGGCTTCCGCCTCCTCCCGTGCCGGTACAGCCGTACGGACCAGGCAGGTAGCCTTGCCTGCGTGCCCCGTCTGTCTGAAGTCATCGCCGCGCTGGAGAACCTGTGGCCCGCCGAGCGGGCCGAGTCCTGGGACGCGGTCGGCACCGTCGTGGGCGACCCCGACCAGGAGGTCTCCCGGGTCCTGTTCGCCGTCGACCCGGTCCAGGAGATCGTGGACGAGGCGGTGAAACTGGGCGCCGACCTGCTGGTCACGCACCACCCGCTCTACCTGCGCGGTACGACGACGGTCGCGGCGACGCACTTCAAGGGCCGGGTCGTCCACACCCTCATCAAGAACGACATCGCGCTGCACGTGGCGCACACCAACGCCGACACGGCGGACCCGGGCGTCAGCGACGCGCTGGCCGGCGCGCTGGACCTGCGCGTCGTACGCCCGCTGGTGCCGGACCCGAGCGACCCGGAGGGCCGCAGGGGCCTGGGCCGTGTCTGCGAACTGGACCACCCGCTCACCGTCCGCGAACTCGCCGCCCGCGCCGCCGAGCGGTTGCCCGCCACCGCGCAGGGCATCCGCGTGGCCGGCGACCCGGACGCGACGGTCCGCACGGTGGCCGTGAGCGGCGGCTCCGGCGACAGCCTCTTCGACGACGTGCGTGCCGCCGGCGTCGACGCCTTCCTCACCGCGGACCTGCGCCACCACCCGGCGTCCGAGTTCATCGCGGACCGCGCCCACAGCCGTACCCACAGTCCTCTCGCGCTGCTCGACGCGGCGCACTGGGCCACCGAGTGGCCCTGGTGCGAGCTGGCCGCCACCCAGCTCGACGAGATCTCCGACCGCAACGGATGGGACCTGCGCGTCCACGTCTCGAAGACGGTCACCGACCCCTGGACCGCCCACGCGGCCGCCATCACGGACACATCTGGAGCCCCCAACTGAACGCCGCGCCCGCCGACCAGATCCGCCTCCTCGACGTCCAGGCCCTCGACGTCCGCCTCCAGCAGCTCGCCCACAGGCGCAGGTCGCTGCCCGAGCACGCCGAGATCGAGTCGCTCACCAAGGACCACACGCAGCTGCGCGACCTGCTCGTCGCCGCGCAGACCGAGGAGAGCGACTGCGCCCGCGAGCAGACCAAGGCCGAGCAGGACGTGGACCAGGTGCGCCAGCGCGCCGCCCGCGACCAGCAGCGCCTGGACTCCGGTGCCGTCACCTCCCCGAAGGACCTGGAGAACCTCCAGCACGAGATCACCTCCCTCGCCAAGCGGCAGGGCGACCTGGAGGACGTCGTCCTGGAGGTCATGGAGCGCCGCGAGTCCGCGCAGGAGCGGGTCGCCGAGCTGACCGAGCGGGTCGGCGCCGTGCAGGGGAAGGTCGACGACGCGACCGCCCGCCGGGAAGCCGCGTTCGAGGAGATCGACGGCGAGGTGGCCACGGTCACGAAGGAGCGCGAGGTCCTGGCTGGCTCGGTCCCCGCGGACCTCCTCAAGCTCTACGACAAGCTGCGCCTGCAGCAGGGCGGCATCGGCGCGGCCAAGCTCTACCAGCGCAGCTGCCAGGGCTGCCGCCAGGAGCTCGCCATCACCGAGCTGAACGAGATCCGCCAGGCGGCGCCGGACACCGTGGTGCGGTGCGAGAACTGCCGCCGGATTCTGGTGCGTACGGCCGAGTCCGGCCTCTAGGAGCCTGTGCCGTGCGGGAGTTCATCGTCGAGGCCGACGGCGGGTCACGGGGCAACCCCGGACCCGCGGGCTACGGTGCCGTGGTCATCGACGCGGCGACGGGGCAGACGCTGGCCGAGGCGGCCGAGTACATCGGCGTCGCCACGAACAACGTCGCCGAGTACCGCGGCCTGTTGGCGGGCCTGCGTGCCGCACATGAACTGGACCCGACGGCCACGGTCCACGTCCGCATGGACTCCAAGCTGGTCATCGAGCAGATGTCGGGCCGCTGGAAGATCAAGCACCCCGACATGAAGCCGCTGGCCTTCGAGGCGGCGGCCGTCCTGCCGGCGTCCCAGGTGACGTACGAGTGGATGCCCCGGGAGCAGAACAAGCACGCCGACCGGCTCGCCAACGAGGCGATGGACGCCGGGAAGCGGGGCGAGCAGTGGTCGCCCGAGGCCTCCACGGCGGAACTGGCGGCGGCTGACGCGAAGGCTGCGCGGGCCGCGGCGGAGGCCGAGCCGGCCGAGGGGCCGGCCTCCACCGCGCCCGGGAAGGCCGAGGCCGATGTCAGGGCCGCGCGTACCGTGGCCGCACCGTCGTCCGGCTGGGCTCCTGCCGACATGGGGGCGCCCGCGACCTTCGTTCTGCTGCGGCACGGGGAGACGCCCCTGACGCCGCAGAAGCGGTTCTCGGGGAGCGGCGGTACCGATCCGGCCCTCTCCGACGTCGGCCGGGAGCAGGCCGAGCGGGCCGGGGCCGCGCTCGCCCGGCGCGGGACGATCCAGGCCGTCGTGGCGTCGCCGCTGGCCCGTACCCGCGAGACCGCCGGCATCGTCGCCGCCCGCCTCGGCCTCGACGTGAGCGTCGACGACGGCCTGCGCGAGACCGACTTCGGCGCCTGGGAGGGGCTCACCTTCGGCGAGGTCCGCGAGCGTCACCCCGACGACCTCAACGCCTGGCTGGCCGACCCCGAGGCCCGGCCCACCGGCGACGGCGAGAGCTTCGCGGCGACCGCCACCCGCATCGCCGCCACCCGCGACAAGCTGATCGCGGCGTACGCCGGCCGCACGGTCCTCCTGGTCACGCACGTCACCCCGATCAAGACGTTCGTACGCCTCGCCCTGGGCGCCCCGCCCGAGTCCCTGTTCCGCATGGAACTCTCGGCGGCCTCCCTCTCGGCGGTGGCCTACTACGCCGACGGCAACGCGAGCGTGCGGCTCTTCAACGACACGTCACACCTGCGCGCCTGACCCCTTCCGCAGCCCCGCGGCCTCCCGGGCCAGCTTCTCGACCCGGGCCCAGTCCCGCGCGGCGATCGCATCCGCCGGAAGCATCCAAGTGCCGCCGACGCAGCCGACGTTGGGCAGGGACAGATACTCCGGCGCGTTGCCCGGCCCGATTCCCCCCGTGGGGCAGAACCGCGCCCGCGGCAACGGCCCGGCGAGTGACTTCAGATACGCCGTGCCGC
Source organism: Streptomyces sp. NPDC055013 (assembly GCF_053608645.1). Lineage (NCBI taxonomy): Bacteria > Bacillati > Actinomycetota > Actinomycetes > Kitasatosporales > Streptomycetaceae > Streptomyces > Streptomyces sp. NPDC055013. The sequence continues at coordinate 73,354 of NZ_JBSGVW010000025.1, read as the reverse complement.
CCGCGGCCTGCGCGGGGAAGAACTTCATCTCCGTCACGCCCCGCTCCAGCAGCCCCACGACCTCCGACGTGGTCGACACCCCCGGCAGGAACGGCACCCCGGACACCCGCATCGCCGCCAGCAGTACGTCCGTCCAGCCCGGGCTGACCAGGAACCGCGCCCCGGCCGTCACCGAAGCCGTCACCTGCTCGGGCGTGATGACCGTGCCCGCGCCCACCACGGCCCCCGGCACCTCGGCGGCGATCGCCCGGATCGCGTCCAGCGCCGCCGGCGTCCGCAGCGTCACCTCGATCGCGGGGAGCCCGCCGGAGACGAGCGCCCGCGCCATCGGTACGGCGTCGGAGGCGTCCTCGATGACGACGACGGGCACGACGGGCGCGAGATCCAGCACGGAGGCGGGCAGGGGAGAGGTCATGACGTCATCCTGCCGTGCAGTGAACAGCATGCGCAAAGGTCGTTGCGCATGCTGCAATGTGCCCCGCTCGCTCGCGGAGCGTCAGTGGATCTCCGCCACCAGCACATCCAGCGTCCACGCCTTGCCGCCCTTGGCCGGCGCCTCGACCTCCACCTCGTACCCGAGGTCCCGCAGCGCCTCCACCAGCTCGGCCGGACCCGCGGGCACGGCACCCGCCGTCAGCAGGCTCCGGACGATCCGCCCCTTCGTCGCCTTGTTGAAGTGGCTGACGACCTTCCGGGTCGGCGCATGCAGCACCCGTACCGACGCCGTCCGCCCGGCCACCTCGCCCTTCGGCTTCCACGCCGCCGTGTACGCCGACGATCGCAGATCCAGCACCAGCCCGTCCCCGGCCGCCTCGGGCAGCACGTCCGCCATCGGCGCCCGCCAGTGCGCCCCGAGCGCGCCGAGACCGGGCAGCTTCACGCCCATCGAGCAGCGGTAGGAGGGGATGCGGTCGGTGACCCGCACCGCGCCCCACAGCCCCGAGAAGACGAGCAGCGACCGAGCCGCCCGCTTCTTCGCCGCCGTGTCCAGCGACGCCAGGTCGAGGGCGTCGTACAGCACGCCGGTGTAGATCTCCCCGGCCGGCCGCGCCCCCGCCGTAGGCAGGTCGACGTTCTTCGCGACTTCCCCCCGGAGCCCCTCGCTCAGCCCGAGAACGTCCCGCGCTTTGTCCTCGTCGCCGCGGCACAGCTCGACCAGCTCACTCAGTACGGCCTCCCGGGCCCCGGTGAGCCCCGGCAAGGACAGCGACTCCAGCTTCAGCGAGGCACCCCGACCGGACGGGGCCTTCCCCTCGGAAGGCGGCAGCAGGACAAGCACACATACTCCTTCGATCGAACCCCGCCACAGGGTACGGCGTGCCACCCGGCCACCCTCGCCCTACGCTCGACTCATGCCCCGCCGCCACATCAGAGTGACCGGCGCCCCCGAAGCCCCTCTCCGGGCCGCCCTCACCGCGCTGCGTACCGGACTCGGCGTCCCTGGGCGCTTCCCGCCCGAGGTGCTGGCGGAGGCCGAGCGGGCCGCGAAGGCCCCGGCCCTCCCGTCGCCGGACCTGTACGACGCCACCGACATCCCCTTCCTCACCATCGACCCGCCCACCTCCACCGACCTCGACCAGGCGATGCACCTGTCCCGCCACGGCACCGGCTACCGCGTCCGGTACGCCATCGCCGACGTCGCCGCCTCCGTCGTACCGTCGGGCGCACTCGACCGGGAGGCACGCCGGCGGGTGACCACCCTCTACTTCCCCGACGAGAAGGTCCCGCTGCACCCCGAGCTGCTGAGCGAGGGCGCGGCCAGCCTGCTCCCGGACCAGGACCGCCCCGCCGTCCTGTGGACCATCGACCTCGACGGGGACGGCCGTACGCGCGCCGTCGACGTCCGCCGCGCCCTCGTCCGCAGCCGGGCCAAGCTGGACTATGCGGGCGTGCAGAAGCAGATCGACGAGGGAACCGCCGAGGAACCGCTGGCCCTGTTGAAGGAGATCGGGCAGCTGAGGGAGGCGCTGGAGGTGGAGCGGGGCGGGATCTCGCTGAGCGTGCCCGAACAGGAGATCGTCGAGCGCGATCACGCCTATGAGCTCGCCTATCGCGCTCCGCTCCCCGCCGACGGCTGGAACTCCCAGATCTCCCTGCTGACCGGCATGGCCGCCGCCGACCTGATGCTCGCGGCCGGCACCGGCATCCTGCGCACCCTCCCCGCCGCCCCCGACGGCGCCGTCGGCCGACTGCGCCGTACCGCGCACGCCCTGCATGTCGACTGGCCGCACCACGTCTCGTACGCCGAACTCGTCCGCTCCCTCGACCCCCACCGCCCGGACCACGCGGCCTTCCTCCAGGAGTGCACGACGCTGCTGCGCGGCGCCGGCTACACGGTCTTCCGGGACGGAACCCTGCCGGACATCACCACGCACTCCGCCGTGGCCGCCCCCTACGCCCACTGCACGGCCCCCCTGCGCCGCCTGGCCGACCGCCACACCTCCGAGATCTGCCTCGCGGCCGCCGCCGATCGGCCGATCCCCGAGTGGGTTCTCATGGTTCTCGACACGCTGCCCGCCCGGATGGCCGAGGGCACCCGGCGGGCGGGCACGGTCGAGCGTGCGTGCGTCGACCTGGTGGAGGCGGCTCTGCTCGAGGACCGGGTGGGGGAGGTGTTCGACGGCTGGGTGGTGGAGGTGGAGGAGCGTCAACCCACCGTGGGAACCGTGCAGTTGGAGGCACCGGCGATCATCGGCCGGATCGAGGGCACGGACCCGCTGCCGCTGGGGGAGCGGCTCAGGGTCCGCCTCACACAGGCAGATCCGGAAGCGCCGAAGGTCCGCTTCGCTCCTGATTGACCGCCCGTACGAGCGCCTGTACGAGGCTGTCGGACTCGTCGGCGTGGAAGCGCACGAGACGGACGTCCCGCCGCCGGCCGAGGAAGGTGAAGTGGGCGACGGGCTCGGTGAGTTCGAGCGTCACGGTCGTCTGCGCCCCGATGGGGAGGTTGAGCTCACCGTCGGCCCGCTCATGGGTGGTGCGCAGCTCACGGCGCACATGCGCGATCTTCTCCAGCGGTATGCGCAGATCGACGTGCGCGGCACGGCGGACACGCAGGAAGCCGGCGTCCAGGACGTGCGGCCGTACGACTGAGGCGGCGTGCATCCCGATGATGATCACGAGGGTGTACATGTCGAGCATGAACCACCCCCGCTGCACCGCCGGGTAGTTCCGCAGCAGCACGGACATCATGATCGACTCGATGACGATCACGAACCCGAATCCCAGCATCATCGTGCCCTGCCCGCGCGCGTACCCGAACCCGGTGCCGTCACCGAGCCCGTGCCGCCGCCGGGCCGCCCACAGCCAGAGACTGGTGACGAGCCGCAGCTCGTGCCGCAGGAGCGTGAGCGCGGTCCGCGTCATGGTCCGTCCCCTTCCATGAGGATCCGCAACGTACGGCGGATCGCCTCGGCCTGTGCCGGGGCGAAGTCGGCGTAGAAGGCGCGCAGGAAGCTGTTGTCGGGGTCGACGTCCAACGGCTCCGGCAGCAGATCGCGGGGCAGGCAGTCCGCGAGGGCCCGGGCCGCCTCCTCCACGCGCGGGTCGGTGAGGTCGGCGTCGGCGAGTTCGTCGAGCAGGGCGTAGGCGGCGAGGGCCCGCTCCTTGCCGCCCGGCCGGTCGAGCGCACTCCCCAGCGCGCCCATGAGCTGCTCCCGTGCCTCGGGACCGGCCGTGGTCTCGATCAGCGCGAGCATCTCGCGGTCCTTGGCCGCCATGGGGGAGTCGGTGACATGCGCCATGTCCCGGAACAGCGCGGCCAACTGCGGCGACACGGGCCCCTCGACGGGCAGCCCGCCCTCCGCCTCCAGCAACGCCCGCAGCCGCACCCGCCGCTCCCGGATCGCCGCCTCCTGCCGGGCCAGATCCTCATCGAGCTCGGTGAGCACCTCGACGAGATCCTTTCCGGCATCCTCCGCGAGCACGTCCCGCACCTCCGCGAGCCCCAGCCCCAACTCCGTCAGCCGCCGGATCCGCGCCAGCACGACGGCATGCCGCAACGTGTACTCCCGGTAGCCGTTGGGCCGCCGGTCAGGCTCGGGCAGGAGCCCCTGATGGTGGTAATGCCGCACCGTGCGCGTGGTGACGCCGACGGCGGCGGCGAGTTCTCCGATCCGCATGGGATCAGTAGAGACGTTGACGTTGCGGCAGGGTCAAGTGACCGGCTCGGCGCCTGACGGTGGCGCTGGTCGTGTGCCACGATCGAGGGAACGGTTCCCGATCTCTCGGACAGGTGATCTTCCGATGTCCCAGGCTGGCGAGCGACCGAAGGAGGGGCGTGACATGACTGCCATGGCCCACGAGCCGCTCACGCAGGAGGAGGTCCTGCTGGAGGGCTTTCTCGCCCTGGACACGCCGGAGGGTTTCCGGGCCGAGCTGATCGAGGGGGAGATCGTTGTGACGCCGCCGCCGGACGGGGATCACGAGAAGTACATCAGCCGCATCGTGAGGCAAGTGATCAAGCGGTCCGGGACCGACATGGACTTCTCCGGAAACAAAGGGCTGAGACTGAGGAGCGGGGAGTCCTGTCCCAAGAACCACGTGGTCCCGGACGTCACATTCGCGCCCATCGAGTCCGACCTCTTTGGAGGCGCCGGGTCCTGGATGGCCTGTGATGGCGTTGCCATGGTGCTGGAGGTCACTTCCACCAGGCCCCGCGCCGACCGTGAGGCCAAGCGCCGCTGCTGCGCGCGCGGGGGTGTCCCCCTGTACCTCTTGATCGACCGTGACACCTCGCAAGTCACACTCTTCAGCGCCCCTGAGGAGGACGACTATCGCGAGCACTGCACTCGTCCCTTCGGCAAAGCGCTCGCCCTTCCGGAGCCCTTCGGCTTCGAGCTGGAGACGACGGACTTTCTCTGAGGCCCTCGGCGTTGTACCCCCTGGAAACCCAGGGGGTATGTGATGACCACACGTGAGCAGGCCAGCTGGACCCGGGCGAGGCTCGGCCGGGGCGGTCCGCCGCTCGATCTGCTCACCGCCCGCTTCGACCGGCACGTGTACGCCCCGCACGCCCATGACGAGTTCACGATCGGCGTCTGCGTCGGCGGCAGCGAGATCATCGACTACCGGGGCGGCCGCCTCCGCCCCACCCCCGGCTCCATCGTCGTCCTGGCACCGGGCGAGATGCACACGGGCGGCCCGGCCGAGACCGGCGGATACGCCTACCGAGCCCTGTACGCCGATACGTCCCTGCTCACCGACGGCACCCTCGGCACCGCAGCCCCACACTTCCGCGACCCCCTCCTCGACGACCCCGACCTGGCCACGGCCCTGAGCCGCACGCACGCCGAACTGGCCGTCTGCCCGGACCCCCTGGAAGCCGAGTCCCGCATCCCGTGGCTCATGACCGCCCTGACCCGCCGCCACTCCACGGCCCGGGCGACGACCGACACGGTCGCGGGCGCCGATCACCTGGCGAGGACCGTCCGCGACCGCCTCGCCGACGAGCTCACGGCCCCACCCTCCCTGGCGTCCCTGGCCACCGACCTGGGCCTCTCCCGCTACCAGCTCCTGCGGGCCTTCCGTACGACCATGGGAGTGCCGCCGTACGCCTGGCTGGCCCAGTACCGGGTGAGCAGGGCCCGATCCCTGCTGGAGACGGGCCTGCGCCCCGCCGAGGTCGCCGGCCTGGTGGGCTTCGCGGACCAGGCGCACCTGACGCGCTGGTTCCGCCGGGTACTGGGCGTCACCCCGGCGGCGTACCGCAACAGCGTTCAAGACAAGGGAGCATGAGCCGACCGAGACTCGCCGCATGACTGCACGCGGTTGGTTTCTCTTCGCCCTGATGAGCGTGGTCTGGGGCATCCCGTACCTGATGATCAAGGTGGCGGTGGACGAGGTCTCCCCGTCGATGGTGGTGTTCACACGATGCGCCCTGGGCGCGGCGTTGCTGTTGCCCTTCGCGATCCGCCAGGGCGGCCTGCCCGGGACGGTACGACGGCACTGGCGCCCGATGCTGGCCTTCGCGTGCATAGAGATCATCGGCCCGTGGTGGACCCTGACGGACGCGGAACGCCACCTGTCCAGCTCGACGGCGGGCCTGCTGATAGCGGGCGTACCGATAGTCGGCGTCGCCCTGGCCCGCTTCTTCGGCCGGACGGAGCACCTGGGCGTCCGCCGCCTGACCGGCCTGACCCTGGGCCTGGCAGGCGTGGCGACGCTCACCGTCCCCCATCTGACCGGCGGCGACGCCCGCTCCCTGGCGGAGGTCCTGCTGACGGTACTGGGCTACGCGACGGCGCCCCTGATCGCGGCACGCTGGCTGAGGGACGTCCCCTCCCTCCACCTCACCGCGGCCTGCCTGACCTTCGCGGCCCTCGTCTACGCCCCCGCGGCGGGGCTGACGTGGCCTGCCGCGATGCCGTCGGCCGAGAGTCTGGCCGCCCTGGCCGCCCTGGGCGCGATCTGCACGGCGGTCGCCTTCGTGGCCTTCCTGGAGCTGATCAAGGAGGTCGGCCCGACGCGGGCGACGGTCTTCACGTACGTCAATCCGGCGGTCGCGGTGGCGGCGGGGGCGGTTTTTCTGGACGAGCGCCTCACGGCAGGGATCGCTGCGGCCTTCGCCCTGATCCTGACGGGCTCGGTACTGGCGACGACGGCCCCCCGCAGGCCGGTAACATGGTCCACACGGCAGACGAGCCGGGCGGGCGGCCGCGTGAAGTCCCTCAGGGGGCTTCCCGAGGAACGTCCGGGCTCCACAGGGCAGGGTGGTGGCTAACGGCCACCCGGGGTGACCCGCGGGACAGTGCCACAGAAAGCAAACCGCCCGGCGCTTCGGCGCCGGGTAAGGGTGAAACGGTGGTGTAAGAGACCACCAGTGCTCAGGGTGACCTGAGCAGCTAGGTAAACCCCACCCGGAGCAAGGTCAAGAAGGGGCCGCCTTAACCGGTGACCCTGCGCGGACGTTCGAGGGCTGCCCGCCCGAGTCCGCGGGTAGACCGCAGGAGGCCGGCGGCAACGCCGGTCGTAGATGGATGGCCGTCGCCCAGGGCTCCGCGAGGAACCCTGGGAACAGAACCCGGCGTACAGCCCGACTCGTCTGCCGCTACCTGCGGCTTTGCCTTGGAAAGGGCCTCTGATCTGGGACGGAGGCCCTTTCGGGTCTTTCAGGGGCTTGCCGCGTTACGCGGCGGAAAGTCCCTCGGAAGTCCCTCGGACAGAGCTGAAAGTCCCTGAAAAGTCCCTGGAGCGGAGGGGCGGGCGAGGCCTCTGGGCTGGGCATTCGCGTCAGCCGTCGGACCATGACGTAGGGATCGGATCGCAGTCCTCAGGGTGGCCTTGGACCGGCGGGATTACGCGGCCTTGGCGTTGGTGGTCGTATGGGGCCGTGCGGCCCATTCGGCGCGGGCTGCGGCGAGCCGGGGGTGCATCGCGCGAAGCTCTTCCAACTGCCCGGCCACCGTCTCGATGAACTCGGCCAGCTGGTCGGGATCCATCGGGCGGGTGTACATGTCGGCGGCCACTTCGACCAGAACGTGCGGGACTCGGTAGGCCGGGCTGGCTGTTGAGTCCGGACTCACGGCGAGGTGCGCGCAGAGCAGTTGCCAGGGCTTGTAGTCCTCGTAGCCCTCGGTGTATTCGGCGTGGGCCACAGTGCCGTACATCTGGTGGTGGACGTCGGCCGGGTGGCGCGTTCCCTCCATGTCATCGGTGTGGTCCACCGTGCACCAGGACGGACACGTGACGGTGTGCCGGGTGCCGTACCTGTCGTCGTACGTCCAAGTGAGGCCGGCCGTTGCCGCGGTCTCGATGGTCTGCCCGGACGTCAGGCCAGCGATCTGCGTACGTGCTGCCCGGAGCTTCGCCAGGTGCACGCTCATGTCGCTGATCAGTTCGTCTACCTCCCCGAGGCTGAGCGTCGGCCAGTCGCCGCCGGCCACGAAGTCCAGTCCGGGCGCTTCGCCGTTGACCTGGGACAGGTGGAACGCCATGATGCCGTCCCCCCGCCGTCCAGCGTACGGGCGGTGGGCGCCCATGGCGGTGAACGGGCCGTGGTGAAAGTACTCGTTCGGGTCCTCGTGGTCCGCCGGGTCTCCCGTACAGAAAGAGACGCCGTCGGGGCAGGAGATCGTGTCCGAACCATTTGGCGGCTCGCCATTGGTGGAGGCATCCATCGTGTCCGCGAGGGCCTCAAGGGCATCGGCGAACCTGTGGAGCTCCTTCGCCTTTGAGCGGGCCTCGATCGCGTCCGTGTCCGTCTCACCCAGACCTATGACCGGGTCGGAACCCGAGAAGTCCAGCAAACGCGCGTCCAGAAGCTCGCGGTTGTCATTGCCCATGACGACATGCCTGGCCCCGAAGTGGTCGTCGTGGACACCGGTCTCAGTGCACCAGTCCGGGTGGACGGCGCAGAGCTGCCGGTCATTCTTGAGGGCGATGAAGTCCTTGGTGCTGCTGCTGTCCGTCGTTGATACGGCGATGCTCACGTTCTCGTCCCTTGTCGTAGACGGGCCGGATTCGGATGCCTGGGGCAGGGCGCGGGTGTGACCGCTGGCTTCCTGCCTTCTGTTGCCTGGCTCCTCGTTGCTCAGCCTCGCTCAGCCCGCGCACACGTTCTCCGTCCTAGCAACATCTGTCCTCAGGGCTGCCGTTCGGCGGTAAACTGCGAGCCTTTTGCTGCCCGTTAGGACGACAATGTCTCGTTACGAAGTACGGCTGATCACTAGCAGGGGACACGGCGTACCGCTTCATGAGGAACTTCGCGCAACGGAACGGAGCTGGCTCTGACTGGGAAGAGTCTGCACAGTGCAGCGGACGCACACTAGTTGCCGCGTTTGACGCGTCCTCGGATTGCGAGGGCGGCGAGACCGAGCAGGACGGGTTCGGTGAACCGGGACGTCATCTCGATGTAGTCGCCGGCCGTGGTGAGGTCCTGGCCGCTGGAGCGAAATACGACGGAGTTGAGGGTCAGTTTGAGGGCCTTCTCGAACCGTTCGCTCGTGTACCGGTCGCCGGTGGGGTTCTTCGGATCCTCTTTGTCGATCTCGAAGGTGACGGTTCCTCCGCCGGCCGGGACCACACCGGTCGCCCGCTGTTTGGGCGAGTTTTGGGGCAGGCCGAAGCCCATCATCAGGACGATGGTCGTCATCATGGCGAGGGCCAGCCAGCCGAGGGCTCGTGAAGCGCGCATGCCGTATCCGGATAGCAGCCAGTACGCCCACAGCAGCCCGCGCTCGCCGTGCGGGGTGTCGGTGCGGTCGTGGCGGCGCATCTCCATCTCACCGTAGTAGAAGTCGGCGGCGCCGGGTTCGTTCTTGCCGTCCTCGAAGGCCTTGCGAAGTTGGCGGTAGAGGGCGGCGACGGTCTCCGGGGTGGGGGTGAGGCCCGGGTCGTGGTGGTGAGGGCCGGTACGCCAGTGCCGGGGCGAGGTCGGCGGGGCCGACTGGCCGGAGGATTGCGCACGCCAGTGGTGTTCCTCCGCCAGGGTGCGACGTCGTGTCCACCAGTGAGGCCATAGGAAGCGACGGTGGAGACCCGTCGGAGTGGGGGCGAAAGTGCAGCGGCCCTCCAACCGTAGTTGGTCCAAGTGGAAGGCCCCGGAGAACACGCAGTCGCTCAGGTCTACGTCGGTGAGGACCAGGTGGGCGGCGTCCAGTCCCTGCACCGACGTCACCGCAACCGTGGGCGGAAGGTCGGCGAGTGGGCTGTCGTCCGGCTCGACGGAGCTGGGGTCGGCGATGACCGCCAGCGGGGCGTTCAGTACCGCGCTGGTGAGATCGACGGTCGCATAGCGCACTCGCAGGGTTGCCGTCTGCTCCCACTGCGTTCGGGCACAGGTCAGGCTGCGTGCGACGACGCGGAGTGTGAACGGGACGGTGAACAGGGCCGTGGACAGGTCCACCCAGCCCCCGCAGACCAGAGGCCCCAGATCTGGGATGCCGGGGAATTGGGCGTTCGCGAACGAGACTCCCGTGCCGATGTGGGCCCCATGAAACCACGCGCGGCCGTTGAACTGCGCTCCCTGGAACAGCGCGTCCTCGGCGAATCGTGTTCTGTCGAACCTCGCGCCACCGTCGAACCGAGCCGCCATGAACCGGGCACGGCCTGCGAACTTCGCTTCCACGAAGGCGGCCTCGCCGACGACTTCGACTTCGTCGAACTGAGCCTCTCCGCCGAACTGCGTGCCGACGAACTGAGCCTCACGGCCGCAGCGCACAGCACGAAAGATGGCGTCTCCGCCGAAGCGCGTGCCGTTGAATCCCGCATCCTCGGCGAATCGGGTCGCGAGGAACGAGGAGTCCCTGAACTGCGCCAACTCAAAGTGCGCGGCATCCTCGAACTGTGTTTGGAAGAACCAGCCACCGTCGTTGAAACTCGCCGCGATGAACGCGGTGTAGCCGCCGAATCGCACCCCGTTGAAGCGGGCCGCACCACGGAACTGGGTGCCCTCGAAGCGGGCGTCACCGCTGAACTCCGTGCCGTCGAAGTCTGCTGTCCCGTCGAACTGCGCCGTCTCGAAGTGCGCGTCGCCGATGCTGACCCTGTCGGTGTCGGGATCGCGCAGGGCGTCGAGGAGTTCTCCGAGAAGGGCGTCGCTGAAGGGAGTTCCCCGGTGATCGATGTCCGAGCCGGGCCCGAGAGTCGTGAAGTAGGCGGATCGCTCGGCGTCCGTGACATGGGCAAGGCAGGCATCGTGACTGGGGATTCGAACCCCGGGGCAACCTTCTGGGGCCGTCGCGGGGTCCGCCCCCAGCCCGCACTGCGCCCAGGGTTCGTCGGGGGTGACAGTCATCGCAGCTTTCTTCTGATGCGCCTCAAGGGCGCCCAGACTGGCACACCAGACCCGCGAAGAGAGCACTGAGCCCTGAGACAGTGATCGCGATCACTGGAAGAGACATGCCCGCAGGATGCCCGTTCACGACCTCTCAGTATGCCGACTTGAGGAACACCAGCAGTTGAGCCGCGCGGCTGGACAGCAGGCCGGCTAGCGGCCCCCGAGCCATCCGAGCCACCTCCGACGCTGCCGTATTGGGGGCTCAGGTTCCTCAGCGTCCGGCCCAATCTCCACCACGAGGTCAGGCAACCCCTTGAGCCACTCACTGTGGATGGTTCGGCCGTCCGTCAGCCACGCAGTGAAGTACACGAAGGTAGGTGGGTGCCCCTCGTGCATAAGCACACTGGGGGTGACGTTCCTGAAGTACTTGAGGCCACCGAATGGCTCTAGCTTCTGAGGATCCTCGAATCTCTCCCCACCGCCGAACCTCAACTCTCTGCGCCACCACTGACCGTGGACGGATGTCAGTTCAACGCGCTCGACACCGATAGCCATAGTGCCTCGGTTGGCGAATCGGATACGGAAGCGGTAATCCCGTTGTTGTCGTGGCTTAGGGGCTAAGGGGCTCATGCCATGTTGTTCAATAAGGATTTCGACCTTCGGCTTGACTCGCAGGTAAGTCTTCACCGCAAACGTTGCAGTGGTAGCGGTGGCCCCCATGCTTACGCTCGATAGGACAAGAGCCCATTCCGACGCCTTCATGAGTTAAGTGTGTCCACCCGTACGGCATCTGGCGATGTGTGCAACGGCAAGTCGCTGAACCACACCTGAAATCTCCAACCCCCTCTCCCTCAGCTCCTGGACGGCGGTAAGTCGGCCCGCTGACCAACGGCTTCCGAGCCCTCTCCCGTCCATGGCGCCGGCTCGGTGCCCACAAGCTCTCACGCCGGTTCTGAAGTCGCTGAGAGCTCACGTGCGCCGGGAGTCGCCTAAAGTCCACGCGCCCTCCGTCTACCTGGCGGGCGATGTTCGACCACGTCACGACCCGGATCGCGGGACGACTCAGGTGAGTTGAACCACGGGCGACCGTCCGTGCCTATCTGCTCGGTCTGCTGTCGGGTGTCGAGCGAAGAACTGCTGGCAGCTGGCCGAACAGGCCAGTCGCACCCGACCCGGGCCGATGCAGCGCCTGCTGCGCTGCACCCGCTGGGACGCCGACACCGTCCGCGATGACCTACGCCCCCACGCTGTGGAACACCGGGTCCGCAATTGGACCTCATGGAACCAGCACATCACGCTGGCCATGCTCGCCCAGGCCTTCCTGGCCGCCATCGCCGCCAGCACGACACCGGACCGGCCCGCCGAACCTCACCGGATCGCCCGCAGCCGCGATCCGATCGCGTTGACAGTCCCGGAGACCCGCCGCCAGTCTCACCCCACTAGCCGTGACCCCGGCCAGACTGCTGCGCTGGTGCGCCTGGCGTAGACGTCACCAGGCAATAGCTCGACGTTGCAACAACCAGCGACGGTCCGCCAACGAACCCACCGGATAGATCACGAAACCGTACTGCAGTACTGGGGCGCGGCGTGCTCTGGCGGTTATGCCTGCTGCTTGAGGTGCTGGGTGAGGCGCTGAAAGGTAGACCAGGCGTGCGGTTCGGTTCCATCCCCCAGGGAGTAATGGAGGGCCGGTTCGGCCGGGGGACCGAGTCGCGTGGGGGTGAGGCCGAGGGGCGGTTGCTCGGCGCGGGGCGGACCGATGCGCCGAGCCTCGTTGTGGCCGAGTGTGAAGGTGACGGGGATCGGAGGGGGTTCGAGCTGTGCGGGGACGGTGAGGTCGCGGCGGGCGGCTCGGAGGGCCGTGAGCAAGGTGACGAGACCGTGCTCCGCGTCGAGCTCGGCTGCGAGAGACTCGACGGCTCGCAGGGGCGGTGTCTCGTTTCCGCCATAGCCGAGCGCGAGGGTGATGTCTTCTTCGATGCCCCCCGTCGTCCGGAGCACGCGCATGGTGGCGAGAGCGGGCTGGTCGGGGTGTCCGACGGCGATCAGCCAGCTGGGGCGGGGCGCACGGGCGCGGGCCAGGTCGGTCAACTGGCGGGTGGACCAGGGGAGATTGATCGGTTCGGCGGTGCTCCAGCCTGCTGGTGCGGCGCCGGTGAGGTGCCGGAAGGTGGCCTCCAGGGCGCGGCCGAGGACGAGGTCTGCATCTGCGGGGTGCCGGGTGCGCAGGGTGAGGAGAAACTGGCGTTCACCGGTCTCGGTGGCCGTCTTGAACGCCTCGGCCACGGAGGCGGCGCCGTCCTCGTCAAGTACGGGGGTGAAGGTGCCGTTCTTCCAGTGGAGTACGGCGCCGGACAGGCCGTCGTAGTAGCCGTGTTCGGGGTCTTGGACGACCCAGCGGTTGGGCAGGCCGCGCAGGGCTGTGCGGGTCGGCAGGGTGAGGCGGGCTGTGGGCGGAGTGACGATCTGCAGGGCTTGGTCGGCGGCGGTTGCGGTGCGCAGGGCGTCGGAGAGCCAGCTGGTCATGGCGACCAGGGGGCGGTCCTGGATGACCACGGCCGTCGTGGCGGTGAGGACGTCCACTGCGGGGGCGCCGGTGGCCGGGACAGGGATTGCCGAGACGTCGGTGGTTAGGGGGACTGCGTCGGTGGTGGCGGCCTCGGGCGGCCAGACCGTGCCGCCCAGCACAGTCGCCAGCCGCCCGGCGAAGGAGCCGGCCAGCCGTCCGGCCTCGGCGACGGCGGTGGAGGCGCGGGCCTCAGTCCACCACACCGGCCCTTCCTCGACCGCGTGACCCAGCAGACGGGCGGTCTCGCCCGGGACCTGGATGAGGATGGGCGCCTCCACCGAGACCAGGGGGCGGCCGTTGGGGGCGCAGAGCTGGACGACGGCACCGTCGGCGGTGGTGTTCACGCCGAGGTCGGGGCCGCCGGCGTAGAGGCCCGCGAGGAGGGTGGGCAGGTCCGGCATCTTGGGGGTGAGGGCGATGACGTCCTTGGTCACGCTTGAGGGGCCTCTTCGGTGGGTTCGTCGGTGAGGGCGGTCTGGATGAGCTGGTGGGGGCGGCCTCGGCGGACGAGGGTGCCGCGGCCGGGCGGCTGCTGGGAGGCGTAGAGGCCGGGGAAGAGCTGGCCCTCGGTGCGCTCTCCGGTCATGAGGAGGGCGGTGGCGCCGGTCTCGCGCAGGGCGGTCAGCAGCGGCTCGTACAGGGCGCGGGAGGCGCCGGCGGTGCGGCGGGCGAGGACGAAGTGCAGGCCGATGTCCTGGGCGGAGGAGAGGTACGGCAGGAAGGCCGTCAGCGGCTGCTGCCCTGCGGTAGTGAGGATGTCGTAGTCGTCGATCAGGATCACGATCCGCGGCCCGGTGAAGGTGGGCTCGGTGGTTGACAGTGCGTCGGGGTCGGCGGTCTCCGGGAGGCGCTTTTCCAGTTCGGTGGCGATGCCGGTGGACAGGGCGGCGGCGAGCTGGGCGTTGTGGGCGTAGCCGCCGCGGTAGGGCTCGGGGAGCACGCCGCGCAGGACGCGGCGGGGATCGTAGATGCCGAAGACGAGTTCCGTGTCCGTGTGGCGCTCGACGAGCTGGGCGGCGATCAGCTTGAGCAGGTTGGTCTTGCCGCATTCGTTGTCGCCGAGGATCAGCAGGTGTTGGTCGGTGCCGAAGAGGTCGAGTAGGACGGGCGAGAGGGTGTCCTGGTCGACGCCGACGGGTATCCGCGTCGGCTCCGCTGCCTGGGTGGGCAGCTTGGCGGCGGAAAGCCGGGTGGGCAGGACCCGTACGGGTGGGGCGAGTTCGCCGTGCCAAGAGGCGCGGATGGTGCGGGCGGTGCGTTCCAGGGCCGGGCCCAGGTCGTCCGAGGCGGGACGGTTGTCGATGCGAGGCAGGGCCACCTGCGCGAACAGCTTGCCGTCGGTCAGCGCTCGGCCGGGGGTGTCGGGGGTGAGGGTCTCGGAGAGCTTGCGGTCGATGGAGGAGTCGGCCGGGTCGTTCAGGCGCAGCTCGATGCGGGTACCGAACATCGACTGGGTGGCGATGCGGACGTCGTTCCAACGGAGCATGCCCGCCACGACGTGGATGCCGTAGCCGCCGCCGCGCTTGAGCAGGTCGGCCACCGCGTCGTCGAGGTCGGCGAACTCCTCGCGCAGGGCACCGAATCCGTCAATGAGTAGCACGATGTCGGTGGCGCCGAGATGCGGGAGCTTGCCCTGGGCGCGCAGGTGGCGAAGTTGGTCGACGGAGTCGATGCCCAGTTCGCGGTACGTCTCCTCGCGCTGGGCGAGCATGGCGCGCAACTCGGCGACGGTGCGGGCGGCTCGTTCGTGGTCGGCGCGTCCGGCGATGCCGCCGACGTGCGGCAGGCCAGCCAATGCGGACAGTCCGCCGCCGACTAGGTCGAGGCCGTACACGGCGACGTCGTAGGGGGTGTGAGTGAGGGCTAGGGAGAGAGCGAGGGTGCGCAGCAAGGTGGTCTTGCCGGATTGCGGGCCGCCGATGAGGGCCGCGTGTCCGCCGGCGATGGTCAGGTCCAGCAGCCATGGCTGCTGCCATTGTCGGGCCGGGTCGTCGAGGGTGCCGAGCGGGACGCGCATCGGCCTGTCGCCGTGGGCGAGGCGGAGACCGTCCGTACCGGCCTGGAGGGGGCCGGCGGCCGTTTCCAGGGTGGTGGCGTCGGGCAGCGGGGGCAGCCAGATCCGGCGTACTGGGGGTGCGGCGGTGGCGAGTTGGCCGACCATGACGGACAGTACGGTCGGGCCGGTCTCGCGCTTGGTGGCGGCCGGCTCCTCGATGGTGTCGGTCCCGGGCTTTTGCGGGGTGTTGTAGGCAGGGTAGGGCCGCACGAGCGGCTCGTCGTTTCGCTCTTCGCGCAGGGCCGGGCCGCGATATGTGCCGGAGACGTAGCCAGCCTTGAAGCGCTCGTAGGTGGAGGTGTCGACCTTGAGGTAGCCGAAGCCGGGCAGCGGCGGCAAGTGGAAGGCGTCCGTGGTATCCAGGACGGTGCGGGACTCGTCGGCGGAGAAGGTGCGCAGGCCGAGGCGGTAGGAGAGGTAGGTGTCCAGGCCCTTGAGCTTCCCGCCCTCGATGCGCTGGCTGGACAGCAGCAGGTGCACGCCGATGGAGCGGCCGATACGGCCGATGGACAGGAACAGGTCGATGAAGTCCGGCTTGGCGGTGATGAGTTCGCCGAACTCGTCGATGACGACGAACAGGTGGGGCAGCGGCTCCAGGTCCGGTCGGGTCGAGGCGCGCAGTGCGGCGTAGTGTCCGATGTCGGCGACGTTCCCGGCGTCCTTCAGTACCTGCTGACGGCGTTTGACCTCGCCGACGAGGCTGGTGTGGACGCGTTCGACGAGGCCGGCTTGGTTCTCCAGGTTCGTGATCACCCCTGCGACATGCGGGAGTTCAGCGAACGGGGCGAAGGTGGCGCCACCTTTGTAGTCGACCAGGACCAGGGCCAGGTCCTCGGGGGAGTGGGTGGCGGCCAGGGCCAGGACGAGGGTGCGCAGTAGCTCGCTCTTGCCGGAGCCGGTGGCGCCCACGCACAGTCCGTGCGGGCCCATGCCGAGCTGCGAGGACTCCTTGAGGTCCAGCAGCACCGGCTCGTGACGGTCGGTGAGGCCGATGGGGACGCGCAGGAAGTCGCGCTCATTGCGCGGGGCCCACAGCTGTGTCAGGTCGAGGGCGGCCGGGTCGTCGACGCCGAGCAGGGCGGGGAAGTCGACCGGGCCGGATACCGGCGTGCCCTCAGCCACGGACTCGGCGGAGAGACGCAGCGGGGCCAGCATGCGTGCGATGCCCTCGGCACCGGGGACGGTTACCGGGTCGGGGGTCCCGTGCGCCGTGGGCGCGTTCGGGGCGCGCAGGTCGTCGACGACTATCCGGTCGCCGTGGACGGTGATGCGCACGCTGACCTGGTCGGGCTCGTGCACTTGCTGCTGAAGCAGGTGCAGCACGGTGACGCCCATGTCGGGCAAGCCGATCGCCGAGTCCGGACGGGGCAGTTCGGCAGCGGTGTCGCCGTAGGCGTCGCTGATCACGAGCATGCGAGACGTCAGGCGCAGGGCATCCGCGCCCCGGCCGGACAGGCCGCGGCGCACCTCTGCCGCGTACCCGGCGCGCTGTCGCAGGTCGGGCGCGCACAGCCGGGAAAGCTCGGCTATGTCGGGCGCGATCCGGCGGGTGGCGACAGGGCCGTCGTACACCTGGGTGTCAAGGACGTGGGGCAGCCACTTCACCCACGTCCACTCGGACTCGTCGGCCGTGGCGAGAGCGACTGCGACGTCGTCCGGCGCGTGTGTCACGGCCGTCTGCAGCAGAAGCGCGCGGGCGACGCGGAGGACGCCGTCGCGGTCGCCGATGACACTGACGTTCCCGGCTCGGTCCAGCGGCACGGTGAGCGGGAGGTCGGTGGCAGTACTGAAGCGGTGTTGCAGGGCGCGGGCCTCGTTGAGCATGAACGGGTCCGGCGGGGTCAGCACCCCGCCCGTACTGTTCAGGCCGACGGTCAGCTCCCGCGCCGGCACGTCGCCGGTGCCCGCTCGCACCTGCAGGAAGTCGACATCCTGCCGTCGCCGCTCCCACAGTCGGGCGGGATCGCGTACGAGGTCGTACAGAGCCTCTGGTGGGGGGTTGAGCAGCCTTGAACGCTGCCTGCGCTCCCGTTCGGCCGTGCCCAGTTCCTCGCGCTGCTCCTCCAGGTACTCCAGGTATCGCTCCCGCTGGACGCGTCGGGTGCGCTGTGCCTTTCCCCGCTGGGACAGGAACAGCGCCACCGCGCCAAGCAGGGCCACGACGAGCACGATCGCGCCGATCGCAGCGAACTGGCTGTTGCGCACGACGGTCATCAGCACCACGGAGCTGAGGACGCCGGCCATGGGCAGCAGCGCAGTGGCCGCGTTGCCAATCTTGCCCTCGGGCAGGTTCGGAGGCGCCTCGATGGTGCGCGGCTCGGCGGAGGGGAGCGGGCGGGTGGAGCGCGCGGGCCGGTGGACGATCTGCTGGGTCACCGGACGCGCACCGCCCGCTGCATCGCCTCGGCCGCCAGGCGGACGGCCGCGTCGCGGGTGGCTTGGCCCAGCATGGCGGTGTGGATGGGGCCTCCTTGGGCGAGATGACGGTCGTAGGGCAGCGGGATCACGGGGACGCCAGGCTCGCGCAGGTGCGCGACCGCCGACTTCACGTCGAGCGTGGTGTCGGGTGAGGCCGCGCTGAGAGCGACGACGGTGGTGTCCAGGGCGGAGTGCGGCAACTGCCCGAGCCAGTCCAGGACCTGCCGGGTGCCGTGCACGCCCTCGGCGGTCATCGGCGCGACGACCACCCGGGCGTGGGCGGTGTCCATCGCAGCGCGCGCCACCTCACCGGGCAGGGTCTCGCAGTCCACCACCGTCACCGCGAAATAGCGGCGCAGGGCCATCGTCACCGTCATGTAGGTGCGCAGGTCCAGCGGGGCGCCGACCCGGCCCTGGCCCGCGGGCAGCAGCCAGCCGCCGTCGGCCACCGGCACCAGGTAGCCGGTGACATCGGTCAGCCGCATGGAAGGAGTCAGGATCCGGGCCAGGTCCGCGCAGCACCAGCGCACCGTGTCCGCGCCCAGCCGCACCGGGAGCGTGCCGAGCGCCGCGTCGGCCTCCAAGGCGAGCACCGGGTCGTGCCGGTAGTGGTTGAAGGTACGGGCCAGCAGTGCGGACACTGTCGACTTGCCGACGCCGCCACGGATCGAGGTCACCGCGATCACCCGGCCGGTCGTCACCGGCTGCTGCAACTCCTGGGCAAAGCGGGTCTGTTCGGCGACCTCCTGCCCGGCGGAAGCGGTGAGTTGCCGCAGCGTGCGTCCGGTGCGACGGGCCACCGAGTCACCGTGCTGAGGGCGGCCGAGGGCAATGGCGAGACGGGGATCGACGGTGGGGAGGGACTCGGGGGTCGCGACAGGGGCCTGCGGGGCGTGCACCTGGCGCGGGACGGGAGGAGCGGCGGGGGACGGGTCGGGATTCGCTGCCGGTCCCGTTTCCGGCTGCGCGGGGGAACGGGGGACCCCGTCGGGCTCGGCGGGAGAGGACGGGATCGGGGCGTTGCCAGAGCCATCGCCGGCCAGTTCCCGCAGCAGGTCGTGCTGCCAGTCTCCTCCCCCGGTCATGCCCATCTCCGTGTCCTCACGCGAAGGTGCCGAGCAGCCGCCCGTACACCCCGAACACGCCGATGACCAGAGGAAGCATGGCGATCACGGCGACCGACTCCAGGGCGTCGCCGACGCGCCGCAGCCGCACCTGCACATGCTCGGCGGGCTCCACGCTCAGCACCACGAGAGGGACGACCGCGAGCAGGGCCAGTACGGCGACGGGGCCGACCGCCCCGGTGTGCTCCAGCCACAGCACGACGAGCCGCACCGCGACGACGCTCGCGGCCACCAGCAGCACTACGACCTCGGCGGTGAGCGGAAATGCACGCGCCCGCAGCCCGAGCGCCACCATGACCACGACACCGAGCAGCACCGTCCACACCGAAACCGAACGCAGCACCATGATTCCGGCCGCGGCCGCCGAGGCGGCCAGCACGACGGTCGCGATCGCCAGCCCGCGATGGGTGGCCGCGAGCGCGGTGGTCACCTGGTACCGGCTCACCGACGCCCCACCCGTACGACGGTCATCCAGTCCGGTCAGCCCCGACGCCATCAACGCCAGGCGCGGCAGCACGCCCAGGGCGACGACGCAGGTGACGGCGAGCAGAGCGCCGGCCCGGGCCTGCCCGGCCATGCTCCCGGCGCCGCCCTGGAGAGCGATGGCCGCTTCCCACAGCACCAGGCACCCAGCAACTGCCCCGGCCCCGATCAGCGCCCCGCGACCCAGCGGCGTCACCCATCCGGCGAGCAACAGCGCGACCGCCAGGGGCACGGCGAGAGACGCGAGCCGCAGCGCGCCGGACCAGTCGTAGGCGTCAGCGCAGGTCCAGGCACCGAGAACACCCAGAGCACCGGCAGTGACGATCAACGTGGTGGCAAGCCCGTGCCGCCGGGCGCGCCCGTACAGCACACCGGCGAGCGCACCCACGCTCGCTACAACAAGGAGCCCGGCACCGATCGCCGACAGATCAAACTCCCTGCGTGCCACGATCCCGGTGGTGACCGCCCAGCACAGGGTGGCGAGCCCGGCGACAACCCTGCGCACCGCAGGACGCCACCGCCACGCCCGCACGTCCAGATCGTCGGCGACTTCGTTGCTCACGTCGTGCACGACAGGAGCCGACGGCGCGTCCTCCACGCGCACCAGCCGCAACACAGCCCCGTCGGGCACGGCCGCCGACTCCAGTGAAGCGTCGGGCGCCAGCGCGGAGCCGTCCGCAGTGACCAGATGCCGCAACTCGGGGCTCGCGCCCACACGGTCGTCCAGCAACCGCATGATCTCCGGCAGGAGAACCCCGACCGGCTCCAGCGATGGCAGTACGAGGTCGACCCGGCGTCGCTCGCCGACCAGGGTGACCCGGCTGAGCGCCGTACGCCGGCCGGTCGCTGAACGGCTCAAAGTCCCCGTGGGTATCACGCGTTCGAACCTATCACCGGGCGGTAGAGGCCCCGGAGGGCGAGGGCGACAGCGATCCGGACGGTTGGGATGACGGCACTGAAGCCCCGTACGGGCTCTTCCCGATGACCCGATGCGACACGAACGACCACCCCACACACCCCGCGCACACCACCGCCGCGATCACTACGCCGACGAACAGCTTCCCCAACCTCTCGTCGGTGGAACGCCGCTGGCGCTGGGCGCCGAAGAGCAGGGCGTCCCGAATGCGCCGTCGGCGGACGGACACCGACTCCAGCAACTGGTTGTCGTAGTCCTGAGCCGTCACGGTCTTCGGCCGCCTGTCTCGCGGAGAACGTGGATCACGTCTCGAACTCGCCGACCCATGAACGCCTCAGCAGATGCTTGGGCAAGTACTCGGACTCGACCTCGATCGGGAATTCGTTGTCGTAAGCCATACAGGCCAAAGCGAGGGGAGCGAGGGCCACTAGGCCGTCACCGCTCAGGACACGCGCCTCGTCGCCGGCCCAGTACTGCTTGTGCCCGGTGACGGCATCAACCAGTGCGTTGTTGAACTGCTCGGTTTCCCGCAGCTGGAAGCGATGGAAGAGTTCGAGCGGCGGATAAAGGATCTTCAGCATCATTTCCTTGTCAACGACGCCATCCCGCTCGGGATCGGTGCCTTTGACCGCCGCTACCAGCTTGTCCCACATCTCCGTGGCTCGACCGGCCCAGTAGCTCTGGAGAGCCTCTACCCAGTCGTAGACGTAGTCATCGAAAACCGCCCCCTCGGGAACGGACTCACGCAGAAACGACACAGGTACCCGCATCAGTCGATCGAGACGGTCGTTCTCACGGCAGATCGTCGCCAGATAGACCGACGTGAGCCACGCCCCCGCATGCGTATAAGGCGTCGGCCCTGTCGCAGGCAGGTTCTTCACCTCGCCCGCGCTCCCGATCCGGCACGGTACGGGTCCCTCGGCGGCCGTGGCCGAGTCGAACAGAGCACAGCCGACCTGCATCGCTGTGACCCAGGCCTCCCACGTCTCAAGCTTCGCTGCTTCGGGATCCGTCAGGCAGTGCCACTTCGCCATGGTCAGGGTGCTGCTCAGCGCCCGGTGGCGGGACATCTCCGACCGTTCCATCCGGTCGAGAACCCGACGCGTCCCATCGATGAGCGGCGCCATGGCCTCGGCCGCGTTGTCCGTGCGGAAGCCATGGCGCGGAACGCTCGTGACCACTGAACCCCTCCTCTAACGGATCTTGAAGTATTCCATCACAGCACCAGCGTAGGACCCCGGGTTCTCATTCGCCTTCACCAGGACGTACTGCAGCTTTCCGTCTTCCAGGGCGTCTTCGAGGGCGTTGGCGATCTCGGTGTCTTTCCCGCCTCGCGCCCACATCTTTTCAAGAATTGTGTAGAAATATTCCTTGGTGCCCTGTTTGACCATCATGCCCTCGTAGGGGCCTGCACCTCTGCGCCAGCCGAGGTCCGCCGAGGGTGCCTTCGCTTCGACGATCACAAAACCGCCGTCATCGCCAAGCTTGTACACCTGGTCGAACATGTCGGCGCCATTGGGCGTCTTGGGAAGTGGCACCCACTCGGCGCCTGGGAACTCATGCGGAACCACGTGCAGCTCAGCGGCCTTCTCGCCCAGCTTCTCGGATATCTTGCTGTTGTTGGGCACGTCGCCGAGCTGCTCGGCGTATGCCTCCTGTGCTCTTTTGAGGGCCTCGTGCGCTTCGTGTGTGGGGGCTTCCTCGACTGCCTTTGTCGCGTCGGTGAGCTTCCCGGCCACCTTGCGGTCTTTCGCGAGCCTGTCGAGCTCGGGACGATGCACGGGGTCGGCCGAGTCCGGCCCCAGCGGCGTCCGGCCGTACTTGACGTCAGACGGCCCGCTCGGCAGGTCGTTCTTGGCTACCAGCTTGCCGTTCCCGTCCCGGGCGAGGATGGGCAACTCGACTCCGTCAACGATCCTTGCGGCTTCCTTGCGTCGGTCGAGGGCGTCATAGTGTTCTTCGCGCCAGGCCGGGTCGTTGTTGGCCTTCCAAACGTGCTCGTCCCGGATGCGCTTTCGTTCCTCGGCGGTGAGGTCCCGGTCTCCGGCGGAATTCGTTCCTCCGGAATTGGGATCTGAACCGCTTGACCTCGCGGCAGATCTTGACGGCTCGTGGCCGCTACCGGACCCGTTGGCATCGCCTGTTCCTTGGCGGGGCGACGATGCATGCGAGGTGTGTCCTTGAACGCTGCCACCAGTATCGGTTGTTGTTCCGGCGGATCCGCCGCCTGTGTGCGTGGATGCCTGCGGTGACTGTGACCTGCCACCTACTCCTGCAAGTTCTCGCTCGCGCCCTGCCAACTCCTCCGGCGTATCCCCGGTAGCGGTGGAATGTTCCGCCTTCGGTGCGTCGCTGACGACGTTGCCTTGTTTGTTGTAGGGGATGAACTCGCCGTTCTCGATGACGACCTTGGAGCCGTCGTCGAGTTCCAAGACGCTGTGCGGAGCACGCAGGTCGGGGACGCTGTTCACTCCGCTCAAGTTCTCTGCGACCTTGGCGATGGTAGGTACGGCGTGCCCCGTCACCTTGACCGCGGCGCCGACCGGGTCGATCACGTCGCCGACCTTCGCGACCGTGGTGGCCACCTTGGCGGCGGTGCCCGCCTTGCCCGCGGAGGCGACCTTGAGAGGGCCGGCGCCCAGGGTGAGCCCGTTGAAGACGACGGTGGCCGCAGCTCGGGCCGGGTTTTCCTTCCACATGTCCCAGGCGACGAAGGACTTGCCGAACTCCTTGGCGTAGGCCTTGCTGTCCTGGGCGAAGTCGGTCGCGAAGACACCCGTCGGCTCTTTGCCACCGGACTCCATGAGATAGGTCTCGGCCCCGACTATCGCCCGCACCACGCCTTCCCAGGCCTGTCCCGCCTCGTCCGAGCCATGGACGCCGACGAGGGTCGCGAGGCCGTCGATGGTGCCCCAGACGTTGTCGACGATGAACCCGTCCCAGAAGAAGCTCTTGGCGTAGTAGCCGAGGTCGTCCGGGTCCCACCAGTCGTGGGACTGGGTAACCGGGGTGCCCCAGGGAAGTTCCTTGGCCTGGTCCAGCACCTCGGCGCTGTAGCCATAGAGTTCCGCGCCAAGTGGCATGAACTGCTTGGCGCCGGTGTTCATGACGTACTGGGTGCCGCCCACCAGTGCCGTGATCTTGTTATTACAGTCGATCTCGGCGGCCGTGAACGCGGCCTGCGCGACGTTCACGTCGTGCATCAGCGCCTGGTGCTGCTCGACCTTGTCCGCGTCATCAGTCCAGTTCTCGTCGAACTCCCCGGTGGGCGTCTTGAGTCCTGCCACGAACGCGGTCGCCTTGGTCTGCAGGCGCTCCAACCGCTTGATGATCGGCGCGACTTCGGCGGCGTACGTCGACAAGGCATCGGCGACGGTGGCGACCTTGTCCGCGAAGGAGTCCGCGCCATCACGTGCCGGCGCGGTGGACGCGAACAGCCTCTCCGCCTCCGGTGCCTCGTAGAAGGCCGACAGCCCCTGGAACTGGCGGTGGGCCTCCGCGCCGGCCTGGCGGATGCCGTCCGCCTCGACCCGCAGAGCGTCGGTGTGCTGCTCCAACTGGCCGAGATCGCCGGTGAACAGCGGAATGGATTCCGGCTGGATCACAGACGGCCCGCCTTCCAGCCGACCGGCATGTCAGGCATGACCACCCCGGACGCCCGCCGCTGCACCTCGGCCGCCATATCCAGGTCGCCCTCCTGGTACGCGACGGTGGCCTCCACTGCGCCGTTGACTGTCTTGCCGACGCGTGTGCCGATGAACTTCAGCTCGTCGGCTGTGCCCTCGATGAACTCTGCAATTGCGGCGGCCACCAGCCCGGTCTGCCCCTTGTGCTCCCCGCTCGCTCCGCCCGGAGCGAGAGTCCCGGCTGCGGTGGCCGCGCCCTCCAGGTCCTTCGCGTACGCCTGGACGATGTCGTCCAGGACCTTCATGACCTCTCCGACATTCGAGACCACACTTCCGACCCCGGACGGAGATACGTTCCACCTCGGCATGCGCCAGCCCCCGCTTTCCTCTCCCCGCTCCTGCTACCGCTGCGCGTCCGATGTCAGCCGATGTTGTCGACGGCCGCCTTCGCCCTGGTCAGGGTCGACTGCGCGGTCCCGTCGTTCTGCTCCATCGTCGTGCGCACCAGGCGGATGATCTCGCGGACCTCGCCGGCGGCACGGTGCCAGCGCATCTCCTTACCGTGGTACTCGTCGGCCACGCCATCCGCGGCGAAGTCGGCCATCGCGGCCTTCACCGCGCGCTCACGGTCGGTCAGCACGCGCTCCAACTGGCCGATGATGCCCTGCAGGCTGATCTGGACTTCGCTGGAGGCGCCGGTGTCGTACGAACGGCGGTCCTGGTTCTGAGGCATCGTCAAGTTCCCCCTTGAGGACGGTGAAGGTGATTTCGACGGAAGAGCGCGTGTGCGCTTGTGCAGCTAGCGTGCGCCGAATCGGGCCGCGTCGAAGTTGGCGGCGCCCATGTTCTGGTTGGCGTTGTCTTCCAACTCCACGTCACCGGTGCCAAACGCGGTGTCCATGCCGGACTGACCGCCCAGGATCGCGCTGAGTGAACTGTTCAGCGCGTCCGTGATCTCGTCCGCATGGATCTTGAAGGTGTCGAACGAGGCCTTGCCCGCCCCGTTGAACTTCCCCTCCAGTGGCTCCGCCGCCTGGATCAGCAACTGGATCATCGAGCCCAGATCCTCGCCCGAGCCGACGGTGCTCTTCCCGAGTTCCGACAGGGTCGTTGACCCCATGTCGAACTTCATCTATCCACCCCCGTACGTGTGCCGTGCACTGCGGTTTGCTCGATCGCCACGGCGCAATCGTGTGTCACGCGTGACTTACAGAACGTCGAACATGCTCTCGCATCACGTGTTGCAGGCGCAACGCGGGGAGAGGCCCCTGTGGCGTGATCCAGCTCATGAGCGGTCTTGAATACCGAAGTTGAGAGAGGCCAGGGAGGAGGTCTGAAGAGAGGCTTGGCCGGGTACGGTGTCCGCGACGTGACTCCCGGCGTCGACCATGTGAGATAGCCCGGCGCTACCACAACTAGCCGGAGCGTCAAGGCGTCTTGCCTGGGGTGCCTACGCACAGACTGTCCTCTCATGTCTCTTGTCGGATGGAAGGCTTCCGCTCACTGAGGTCACTACCAAGGTGAGGTTGTCGTCATGGCACGTAGCAATGCCGAACGTCCGACGTACGGATTCACGGTTGCGGCTGCTGTCGACGCTGTCCCGTCCGCGCGCCGCCAAGTCGCAGTGTTGGCCCAGGACTTGGGTCTCCTCGTTTCAGGGGATACGTTGGAAACCGTCGAGTTGCTGGCGAGCGAGGTGATCGCCAACGCCGTCCTGCACTCAGGCGCACCGTGCGATGTCGCTGTGACGCGAATCGACGAACGGCTGCGTATTGAAGTCACGGATACCGACCCGTCGTTGCCGAGCGCCGTTGAGGCTGGACCGAACGACGAGAGCGGCCGGGGCCTTCTGCTTGTGGACGCCTTGGCAGATGCCTGGGGGACGCAACCGGAACCCTGCGGCAAGACGACATGGTTTGAGATCACGCCCGAACCCTCTACCGAGGGCCTGGGCAACAGGTCCGTGGATGCGCTGTCCTCACCTCGTACGCGTGCAGCTGCCGTGGGACGAACCGATCACCAGACACGCGTGGCATCGCCGGTCAACTCGGGGCCGTCGTTCAACCCAGCAACGGCTGGGGAGCAACATCAAGCTGCCTGAGGTTGACGCTTAACGACTCAGGTTGAACGTCGCCTCAGCGTTCTGCCGGCGGTCCCGGGTGGGCCAGTTATGAGCGCGCGTGTCAGCCCGTGTTGCCAAGGGTCCTGCTGGCTGCGAGACGGAAGTCCTTGACTGCTTGGTAGAGGATTCGTTCTCTTTCGGCAGCCAGGGCTGAGTCTTCAGCTTTGCGGATGGTGTCTCGCGCACGGGCGTCCTCGGCCATCCGGCGCATGACCTGTGATAGATCGCTGGAGGCGTGGGTCACTCGTTCGGCGGCTTCCACGACGGAAGTCGGCCCTTCGAGGATGACGACCTCGACGGCGCGATGGACCTCCCGCGCCAGCATGACGAAGCGGCGTATCTTCTCGTCGACGTCGGGTAGATCGGGTTCGTCTGAACGCAGCGCGTCGAAGATGGCGTCCATAGCGATGTCGCGGTCATGGAGGGAGCTGAGGTAGCTGGCGTATGCATCGCGGCGGTGCTGGCGGCGCCACTGATCGTGTTGAGATCGTGCCTGTGCCCGGCCGTTCACGATCGCGGCTCCAAGGGTCGCAAGGGAACCGACGGCGGCACCGAGCAAGGCAGCGAGTCCTGCGTCCATGTGCCCAGTTTGCTGGTCACGTCGCTCATCCAGTACGTCGGGCCTTCGTTGCTAACGTCTCGCTACAACAGCCGAGGAGTCATATGACAGCCCCGTTGCCCACCGCCACTCCCGTCGACTTACGGCACCAGCCCGTCGACCCGGTACTCGAGCGAGTGGAGCGTTCCTTTCAGGTGCGTCTCGACCGGGACACGATGGTGCGTAAACGCCGGACGGTCGGGGCGCGTACGGACCGTGACACCTGGGTCCGGATCGAGCGCCGGCCGTTCGACAAGATCGAAGGCCAGGGGTGGAACGGTGCCGAGTGCGCCGCATTGCTGGATGGGATCGAGAAGCCTGCCTGGCTCGGAGGCGTCGTCTGGGGTGACGCTGCTGATGCGGTCATGTGGCGCGCCGATGAGACCGCGCTTCTCCCCGGAGCCCCGGTGAATCCGGGTGTGGCTTTGGCACTTCCGGATGAGTGGTGGGCGGCGCTGAACGCCTCGCTCGATGCGCTTGCGGCGCACCACACGACGCGCGTTGCTACGCCGGACACCGTGACCGTCACCCAAGCCCGGGTCACGGAGTCCATCCAGGCTGTGTTCCCGAGCGTCCTCGACACGACGATCAGGAAGTGGGCGCCGGCGCACGCGGATCTCACTTGGGCGAACGTGACAGCACCGCAGTTCTGTCTGTTCGATTGGGAAGACTGGGGGATGGCTCCGCGCGGACTGGACGCTGCCTGGCTGTGGGGGAACTCGCTTGCCATCCCGGAGTTGGCCGCGCGTTTGCGCCGTGAGAGGCGCCACGACTTGGAAAGCCGGGACGGAAGGCTGATGGCGCTGTTCTTCTGTACCTCGATTGTGGGTCCGCATGCTGACCCGGATGACTCCCGGCTGGGACTCGCCCAGATGGAGACGGAACGGCTTGTGGCCGAACTGCGGACCGGATGAGGTGTGGCCTGATCGTAGAGGAACCCCTCATTGGTCCGAGATCAACCCAGTCCCGTCAGAGGACCTGGATGTTGCGGTCGGATACGGCTTGTCGGCGGCTGCATGTGCCGCGGGGCGTGCGGTATCCACGGTCGCTGCGATGGGGCGCCATGGTGACATTGGTCGGCGGCTCGCAATGATCTCGCTGTCGCCTCTGGCGCAGTCCCGTTATCCTCCGTTGTAACGCGTTGACGGAGACGAGTAGCCGCGGGATGGCGCGAGTCGAGAGAGCTGCTGGTAGCTGGAAAAGCAGCCTCGTGCCCCGAGGCGAAGACCCTCCTGAGCGCGGGGAGGAACGGCTTGATTGCCCAATGCCCCGCCGGTTGGCCCCCGTCACCGGGCACGAATGAGGCCGCCGCTGTGGAGTGGCGGTGAAGGCGCGGTGGCACCGCGAGTACCCTTCTCGTCCGCGCCCCCAAGGGATCATGACGACGCCCCTGGGAGGGCTGCGATGATCCATACGACTAACCGTGTACTGGTATCCGACCTGCCACGATACGTAGGGCAGGTCGTGTCCGTGTCTGGTTGGGTAAACACGCTCCGTCTGCTGAGCAAGATGCAGTTCGTCGTCGTTCGTGACCACACCGGCATGGTGCAGATCACCCACCAGCGTGGCGGCGAAGGCGACGAGATTGAGGCCACCCTGCAGGGGCTCACCCCAGAGTCCGCCGTCCGGATCACCGGTCGGGTCGCTGATAACCCGATTGTGAAACTCGGAGGCCTGGAGATCACCCCGGAGACGGTCGAGGTCCTGAACCGAGCCGAGACGCCGCTGCCGATCGATGAGCACACCGGCCTGGAACACCGCTTGGACTGGCGGTTCCTGGACGTACGCCGCCGTCGCCAGGCGCAACTGCTGTTTGCCGTGCAGACCACGCTCGAGCAGGGGATGCGCGAGTACGCCTACGGGCAGGGCTGCACCGAGATGCACACCCCGAAGCTGATGGGCACCGCATCGGAGTCCGGAGCTGAGGTGTTCCAGCTCGGCTACTTCGATCGCTCCGCCTACCTGGCCCAGTCGCCGCAGTTCTTCAAGCAGATGGCGATCGCGGCGGGAATCGACAAGGTCTTCGAGGTCGGGCCAGTCTTCCGTGCCGAGCCGTCGTTCACCTCCCGGCACGCGACGGAGTTCACCGGCGTAGACGTGGAACTGGCGTGGATCAACGGGGTCGAGGACGTGATGGCGTTCGAGGAGCGGATGCTCATGCACGCGGTCGCGAGGGTCGCCGACGCGCATGGGGAGGCGGTCCTGGAGACGTTCGGAGTCGAGGTCACGGTGCCGACAGCGCCGTTCCCGCGGATCACGATGGCTGAGGCGCAGGAGATCCTGCGAGCGAAGGGCTGGGACCCGGCGGGCGTGAAGGAGGATCTCGACCCGGAGGGCGAGCGCGGGATCGCCTCGTACGTCCAGGAGCAGACCGGGCACGAGTGGGTGTTCGTCACCCGCTACCCGAAGAGTGTCCGGCCCTTCTACCACATGCGGGCGGCGGACGACCCGGACGTGACACTCAGCTTCGACCTGCTGTGGAAGGGGCTGGAGGTTACGACAGGCGCGCAGCGGGAGCACCGCTACGACGTGCTGCTCGAGCAAGCCGCGCAGAAGGGTATGGGGACCGAGCCGATGCAGGACTACCTGAACGTCTTCCGTTACGGGTGCCCGCCCCACGGCGGCCTGGGCATGGGCCTGGGCCGGGTACTGATGGTGATGCTCGGCCTCGACTCGATCCGGGAGGCCACATTCTTGTTCAGGGGGCCGAACAGGCTCACGCCGTAGCGGATGGGCCGCCTCCATCATCACTGTCCAATGTTGATCACACGATGGTGGGGGCGTGCTCCGCTCCAAGAAGTCGCTGCGGCTGATCATCAGCCAGGTCCACAATGATCACTTCCACGTCATGTCCCCCAGCACAGCGATGGCGTTCGCAGCGTCGACCATCCCGGCAGGGGGCGTGGATGCTCCTCTCTGAGAAAGGGTCTACGGCTCATGTCGGATATCAAGGTGGCGATGTGCACGGGGAACTCAGGGAAGTTCCGTACGGCTCAGGAACATCTCGCGCCTTGGGGTATTGAGGTGGAGCAGGTGGCATTGGAGCTGGACGAGATCCAGACGACGTCCGTCGCGGAAATCGCGCAGCACAAGGCCCGACAGGCCTTCGCGGTCCTCGGACGACCGCTGTTTGTCGAGGACTCAGGGTTCTACATCGAGGAGTTCGGCGGCTGGCCCGGGCCCATGGTCAAGCAGGCACTCGAAGCGTTCGGGCCCGGCGGGTTCACGCACCTGGCAGACCTCACGGAGAAGCGAACGTGCCGTTTCGCGAGTGCCGCTGTGTACGCCGACGAGCGAGGCGAACTCCACACCTTCGCGGACGACTCCCGGAAGCCCGGCTCCATCGCCTCTGCCCCCGATCGCGGTGACGGGCCGCGGTCCTGGTCGGATCTGTGGTCGATCTTCGTCCCCGAGGGCGCCACGTCGACGCTCGCGGCCCTGCCGCCCTCTGAACAGGAGCAGGTATTCGCCGAGTGGCGGGCGGACTCGGTGGTCGCCGCGCTGGGCGCCTGGCTGTCTGGGAACCGGTGACCGCTCTGACGGTGCCCGACGCTCCGTGATTTGTCCGACGTACGCCCTGCCGCCGACGGTGCGGCGCTGTCAGCTCCTGCTGCCCGACAGCCCAGCAGCTACTTGGTCGCGATAACGTAGACGCTGCCCCACTGGCGCTTCGGGTTGGCGATCTGCGGGTCGAAGTTCCAGGGCTCAACCGTGGTGAACCCCGCCTCGGTGAAGAGCTGGACGAGCTTGTCGTGGTCATAGGCCCAGTAGTGCGGGTTGTAGGTGGGGTCGTCGTCCTGGTCGCGGAAGACGTAGTTGATCAGGTCGAGGTGTGTGTTGATGTCGTCGAGGCAGTCCCGTTTCCCGTACCACTTCTTGATCATTTCGGCGCTGTCAGCGGTGCCCTCCGGGTACTGGGCCAGCACGAACGCGGCGTCGGGTACGCCGGTGATGAGTCGGCCGCCGACGGCGAGTACACGGTGGGCTTCACGGGCGTAGTGCTTGGCTGAGCGGGGGTAGTCGATGTGCTCCAGGAAGTGTTCGGAGAACAGTTCGTCGACGGACGCGTCGCGGAGCGGTATGCCTTCTCGTACGTCCCACAGCAGGTCTGCGGGTGGTACGGCGTCGATGTTGAAGAAGCCGGCGATTCGGTGGGCTCCTCCGCCGATCTGCACCTTGCGGGGCGTGTCGTCGATACGGCCGTCAGGCCATGCCTTCTGACTGGCGCGGTGCGTGCGGTGGAGTTCGAGCTCCTTGACGGTGGCGCGCAGAGCCCGGGCAAGGCCGTGTGTCGTGGTCGGCTGTCGCAGCAGCTGCGTTATCTGCTCCATGACCTGGTCCGGGCTGGCTGTCTCGATGTTCTGCTGGGGCGTCACGGTGATCTCCTCGGGGTCGTCGCGTTCGGGCGCGTTTCCTTCAGGCGGCCGTCGGTGACGGACTCGCTGACCGGTTGTTGCGCATCAGGGTGTACTTGATGTCGACGAGCCGCGGAGCGATGGTCACGTTCAGCTGCTCCCTCGGGTGTAGTCGCCCGGCGTCGTCTTGTTCGGCGTGCCAGACCCGGTACTCGAGATCGGGGTAGGCGGGGTTGATGCCGATCTCGCCCTTCGGGATCGTGCCGTTGAAGGGCGTGATGATGTCCATGTGGTTCCAGTAGTTCCAGGCCTGGAGCGCCTTGTGCTGGTCGAAGTAGAAGTAGAAGTCGGGGTATCGGCCGAAGGTCCGCAGCTCGCGGTGGATGAGGTGGCCTAGCAGCGGGCCGAGGTGAGTGGCCAGGCTGTCGAACTCCCACCGGGTGTGTCGCCACTCCTCCGGGACCTGGCCGGGGGTGAAGAGGCGGGCGGCGACGAGGTAGCTGATGCGTTCCATCAGGTAGTGCCGGGCGTGCTGCGGATCGATCGTCCGGTCTACCTGCGCGAGGAGGCTGCCGAGCTTGTGGGGGGAAGGGCGGAACTTGGCGAGGTCGAACTTGCCGGCCATGGCCAGTTCGGAGGAGAAGATCATCTCTTTGTAGAGCCAGTTGTTGAACTCGCCGAGTTCAGCCAGGCGCCGGGTCTCGTCGCTGGTGGAGTGGAGCATCAGGTACTCGGCGAGCGCTTCGAAATAGACGTAGCCGAGAATTGGCAGGCGAGGGATGGTCTCGTCGAGTAACTGGAGGAACGACTCGGCTGCGACGGTGGCGCCTGTGTGGGCGATCGTCGAGGCAAGGGCGAGGAAACTGGCGGAGTTCTTCGTCCGGCTGGTGATCGTCTCGCGCAACTGGTGCCGTTCGGCCTTGGACAGCAGGTATTCGAGGTGGCTGTAGATGCTCAGATGGATGGCGCCGAGACGCAGGTAGTCGACGCCGGCGAGGCCGCGGTATGCCTGGCGTGGCACGTCAATCTCGAAGAGCAGCGGAGTGGGCGTCGCCTCGGGCTTGCCGACCCTCTTCAGGAAGGCCGGGGCCTCCCGGTTGAGGACGTACGAGGCGAGGTTGTGCATTCGGAAGCCCTGGTCGGCCGCGGTGAGCGGGGCGCAGTAGATGCTGCCGACGAGGCAGCCCCCCGAGGGGTACAGCACGCCGTGCTCGTTGATCTCCTCCAGAGCATGGGTCACGTGCAGCAGGTGCAGCTTGGTGCTGCTGTTGAGGGCGTCGAAGAGGGCGTTGCTGCGCAGGAGAGCGCCGTGCGGGGTCTCCTCGGCCAGGCGGGCTTCCCAGGCAGCGGTCTGCTCAGCCAGCGGGTCGGTAGCTTCGGCGGGGTTGGGGACGATCGACGCCTCGTAGAACTCGTGGGCGTCGGCCCACAGGTGGTACGCGTCGAGGAAGTCCATCAGCCGATCAGCTCCCGACGTTCAAGGGCTTTGAAGACAGCGTCCGCGCTGTCGAGTCCCGCCAGGTGGCCAGCTTCGGACCAGAGGACGAGATCGAAGGCGGCTGCGCGGAGCCGGTCGAATGCTTCGACGCGTACGTGTTGTGGATCTGGCCACCAGCTGAGCTTCGGCAGCCGGTAGCGGTCTAGTGCGTCGGCAGCCTTCACGAGATCGCTGACTTCCCGGGTACGCGAGTAGTCGGCTTCGTCTTCCGCGGTGAAATCCGCGTATGGCACGTCGTGGAGACGAACGGAAGTGGCGGCTTGAGAGACGGCTGGTGCTGTCACCGGCACGTGGAAGTGCTCCCAGATGAGGTCCGGGTGGCTGGTGAGCCATTGCGCGGCGCGGGCCCCATGGCCGCGATCGTCCTTGTCGTGGAGTCGCCGGCAGTCGTGGACGGCGGCAGCAACGATCAGTGTGGAGGTATCCCGTTCATCAAGACCGGTGGCCTCGGCGAGGAGGGCCGCGAGTGCGGCCGTGCGCATTGCGTGCCGAACTCCGTGCAGGGAATCGCGCAGGCGGGGTTCTGCGAGCCAGGCCGTCGGTATCGCCGTGCGCCTGAGGAGGTCGCACGAGGCCTCCCGGAGCTTCGTCGGCGCGCCGTCGACCAGGTGCGGCCGGTTTTCCTCGATCCAGCGCACCGTCGCGTGGTCGACGAACTGGTGGTGCGGGAGCTGCTTGCGTGCGGCGAGGTCCACCAGGCTGGTGGCCGGCGGGGTCGTGCTCATCTAGTCCACCCCCTCTCGGTGGTCTATCGCGACGAGTTGGCTCAGGTGGCGGGCGCCGCCTGGGAGCAGGGCTTGGGGGTCTGCTGCGCTGCTTCGAAGGCTGCGGTGAACTCGGCAAGCTCCTCCTCACTCATGAGCCGGACACCAAGCTCGCGGGCTACGGAGTTGATGCGGTCCTGGGCCACTTGGACTGCCGCCGAGCTCGGGTCGTCGCCCAGGAGCACTTCGAACTCGGCGTGGTGGCCCCACGCTTCGCTCCACTTGACCGCGACCTCGACACCGCCGAAGCGGAAGTTGCGGCGCTGGTTGTACGCCTCGTGCATCGTTTCCTCGAAGCCGAGTGCGTTGAAGACCCGGACCGCGCCTTCCACATCTTCGCGAGCGATGGGGATCTCGGTCTCCGGGAATGCCGTGCCCTGCCCGATCTTGCTGGTCTTGAGAGTGATCTTCGCTGTGTTGGTGGCGATGTTGTCGGTTACCTTCAGCAGCTGGTCGGGCAGCACATAGAAGTAGATGTGCTTGTCGTCGCGGCCGAGATCTTCGCCGTCCTGTTCGAGGCGCGAGATGAGCTGATCGTGGGCTTGTTGGCTGAAGCGGGCGCGCATTTCGATCTCGACAGGCACGGTGTCCTCCTTGTTCGGGCACGGGTAATCCAGCCGAACCAAGTGGGGTACAGCCCGGCTGGTCCGGATCGGTCGCGATATTCGGCTGTTGCACTGGGCCGGGCGGCGCGGGCACTGGTGGGCGTCCGCGCCGCCTGTCAGGCGGAGATCGTCAGGCGATGTCGCCGAAGCGGTCTCTTACGACGCCGTCATGGAGGTAGGTCGGGAGCTGGACGCCTCCCACTGAGAGGCGCTTGGTGACCACCTGCTCCTCGGTGTCGCTCGGGAACCCTTCCAGCAGGCGCAGGCACTGCTGTACCCATTCTCGGGACTGGTCCCAGTTGGCGTCGTCGCGGTGCCGCACGGCCAGCGCGAAGGCGGTCTCCGCCGCTGCCCATCGGTTGGTGCCCAGTTCCCGCTGGAAGCCGGTCTCCAGTTCCTCGACGGAGGCGACGCGGGTTTCGCTGGTCATGTTGTCCTCTCTCATCCGGTGAGTCCCCGATGGTGTTCAACGCGGCGACGACCTGCTGGTGACGTGGCGGTCGCCTAGTAAGTGAAGATTTCAGCGAGGGTGCGGTAGTCGTGGAGTTCGTCCTTCTCGAACCAGAGATCCACTTCCTGATCCGCTTCCTCCTTGTTGCCGGAGGCGTGCACGAGGTTCGCGGCGGCCTTGCCGGAGGCGACGCTGGCGGCCTTGCTGTAGTGCGAGAAGTCCCCGCGGATCGTGCCGGCGGGCGCCTCGTTCGGGAAGGTACTGCCGACGATCTTCCGGACGGTGGCGACGGCGTCAGCTCCTTCCAGAACGAGTGCGATGACGGGGCCCTGCTGCATGAACGTGGCGGTGATGTTGTAGACCTCGGGGCCGAAGCGTTCTTCGAGGTCGAAGTAGTGGCGTCGCGTGAACTCTGCGTCCATCTGCTTCATCTTGATGCCGACGATCTTGAGCGCCGCATCCTCGAATCGGGAAATGATCTTCCCTGCGAAGCCACGCACAACGGCGTCGGGCTTCAGCAGTACGAGAGTGCGCTCCACCGGCTGCTCCTGATCCTGGGCCATCGGTTCCCTTTCAGCGTTCAGGCAGGCGATATATGACGCACACTCAGTGCGCCATGAGCCTGAGGTTACCTGCGCTTCGAGGGCTCCCCTCGGGATCACCTGAGATCGACAATCCCTACGAGTACCTTGATCGCTTTGCCTCGAAGGTCAGCAGTTGCTTGTTCGTCAACGACATCCCTCGCTTCCTCCTTTCGTGAGTCTCGCCTTCGCCGTTCAGGCATCGCCTCCGTTTGTCCCTGACACAGGAGCGTCTTTGTGTCCGCGCCATCAGTGACGTCTGGGCGGCCGGCAGGACGGCCAGAGGCCCGCCGCTCGAAGAGCCTCTCAGCCTGCGCCGCCCTTGAGCAGACAGCCTGTCCGTAACTTCGTGCTTCAAATTGCAGTGCCGGGCAGAGTAGTTGTGGTAGTGGTTCGCGAACTCCGGGTCTGCTGCGAAGGGTTGGCGGCAACGAAGCCAGGATCCAGTTTCTGTTACATGCCTGCTTGCTCCGCCAGGAACGGGCTGTGGCCAGGAGACTCCTGTCTCCTGGCCCAGAGGCCGCCACTGGGCCAAGGAGATGGGTGACCGGGTGAACCGCCGGGCCTCGTCAACTAGCCTTCGATGAGAGCGCCTCTTCGCCCAACACGGGTTATCGCATGAGGCTTTGCCGTCGTGTCGAGGCTTGTGGATGCTGCGCGGGAGTCCATGCACTGAGTGAATCGACTCCCGGGCAAGCTCACCAGGTATCAGCGACGCAATGAGAGTGCAGTCGCAGTGCAGTGATCACGCACGCCGCCGACTGCGGTGTGCCAGGAGGCCGGCATGGACGTGGTGGAGGTCTGGAACGGCCATCAGGCGTGCGCTCTTCAGGCGGCCCTGAGGAAGACCAACGAGGCCTTCGCGGAACGTCTTGGCCTCGCTCCACGGACGGTTGCGGCGTGGCACACGAACCCCGACGTGGTACTGCGCAGTGAAACGCAGCAGCTGCTCGATGAGGTCTACGAAACCGCATCCCCAGCCGTGCGAAAGCGGTTCGCGATGATGCTCACCCCTGACCAGCCTGCCGCTGGCCGGGGTCCCTCTTCGGTTCAGCCACTGAGGGTTGCTATCGCTGTGGTCGTGCGGGAAGACCAGGTCCTGCTGGTCTGCCGCCGCGACGACGGAGTCTCCGGGATCACGTGGCAGTTTCCTGCCGGAGTGATCAAACCGGGTGTGCACCCTGACAGTGCTGCGGTCCGAGAGACGCTGAACGAGACCGGCGTGCGCTGTGCTGTCATCCGCAACCTCGGCGCCCGACTGCACCCCGTGACGGCCGTCGAGTGCGAGTACTTCCTGTGTGAGTTCCTCGCCGGCGAGGCTACGAACAGCGACGTCGTCGAGAACGTAGACGTGATGTGGGCGCCGAAAACATCGGTCACGCGCTTCATCCCCGCCACTAACATCTTCCCGCCCATCCTGGCAGCTCTGGAGGAGCCACATGACGCAGCAGACCACCGATGACCGGCCGGCAATCGCAGCAGCGGTCATCGTGAGTGAAGGACGCGTCCTTCTGGTGCGGCGACGAGTGAAGGAAGGGCAACTCTCCTGGCAGTTCCCTGCGGGTGAAGTCGAGTCTGGGGAAGCAGAGGAGGATGCCGCCGTCCGCGAGACACGCGAGGAGACGGGGCTGGAGGTGAAAGCACTCCGGTCACTTGGGAGCCGGGTGCACCCGAAGACGCAGAGGCGTATGTCCTACACGGCTTGTGAGGTCCTCTCAGGGACGGCACACGTCGCCGATCCCGATGAGCTGGCGGAGCTGGAGTGGTGCTCGCACTCCGAGATCTCGGAGTACGTCCCCTACGGGCTCTATGAGCCGGTCCAGCGGTATCTAAACGAGGTCTTGCCTCAATAGTCCTCCTGGTCTCCGAGGCGATGAGCCAGGCCGCGGGGCGACGCGTCCAGGACCGTGTCGCCGCGCAGGCGGAAATCGAGGCGTCCTGGCGCGAGCGGGCCCTGAACACAGAGGCCGCCCTCAAGACCGCCCACGCCGAGACCCTGGCCCAACGCGAGCAGATCGCCGAACTTCTCCGTCAGATGCGGGACCTCCAGACCGAGTGGAGTCAGGAGGACATCACCCGGATCATCACCGACAACGGCGCCCTGAACAAGCAGGTCCGTGAGCTGTCTGCCCCGAGCAAGTCTCTGACCAGCAAGCTCGCCGCCGCACGCGAGAACATCCGCTTCGCCGACAAACGCATCGCGGACCTCGAAGTCCGATTCGCCGACGCCAGCCAACTATCAAAGCGCGCTGACGCATCCACTTCTTGAGCAGTTCTGGGCCGCCCCCCGTTGGGCGGGCGGCCCCCACACGGGCAAGCCCCGGGCCGGATATGGGGGGGGCGGGTGTCCCCCCCGGGCCCCCCAGCCCGGACCCGGCGCGAAGC